>DCKU01000071.1:7083-15182 GCA_002320455.1 Salinisphaera sp. UBA1666 | reverse complement strand
AAGCAAATAAAAGTGACTCGCACAACAGTGCGAAACCCCAAGCTCAAATCACCCGCTCAGTTAATTCAAAACCCGCGGTCACAGAATAAAACTTTCTGGCGCCCGGCCGACCGAAACCCCAATTCTAAACAATCGGCGGCTCGCCAGACTCACCACGATCATCAAAATCGTCCGGCTCGTTATCGGACTGATAGGCCTCGACCCGGCTGGCGAGCTTCTGCGCGCCCTTGACCCGCGCCACGTGGTAGAGCGCATCACCGGCATGCGCCAGCGGCAGATACGAGCGGCCGATAACGATACCCGGATGCTCCGAAGTCACCGCCACCTCGGTCTCGCCGAACGGGTCGGCGATATAGGCCAGCACCTGATCCTTGCCGACATATTCCCCGAGCTCCACGAGTGAGCGCAGAATGCCGGACTCCGGCGCCCGCTCCCAGTTGGAATCCAGCGCGACCACCGACTTGTGCGGCGCACGCTTGCCGCGTTTCGGCAGCATGCCCAATTCCCGCATCACGCCCGAAATCCCGCGCACGCCGGCTCGAATGGAGAACTCGTCGAAGCGCAGTGCCTCGCCTGCCTCGTACAGCAGAAGCGGCACGCCCTTCTCGTTGGCATGTTCGCGCAGCGAGCCTTCGCGCAGGCCAGCATCGATGAGCAGCGGGCAGCCAAAGGCCTCGGCCAGACGGCGGGTGGTGTCGTTGGACAGATCGGCACGGATCTGCGGCAAGTTGGACCGATGAAACGCGCCCGTGTGCAGGTCGATGCCGTAATCGGCCTTCGACAGAATCTCGTCGACGAAGACCTTGGCCAGCCGGGCGGCCACCGAGCCCTTCGAGCTGCCGGGGAAACAGCGATTCAGATCGCGCCGGTCGGGCAGATAGCGCGAATGCCGCAGAAATCCGTGCACGTTCACGATGGGAACCGCGATCAGCGTGCCGCGCAGCTGCTTGAGCCCCCGCAGCTTGAGCAGGCGGCGGATGATTTCGACGCCGTTGAGTTCGTCGCCGTGCACCGCCGCGGACACGAACAGTACCGGTCCGCTGCGCTTCCCGCGAATCACGTTCACCGGCATGGTGAGCTTGGCGTGGGTGTAGAGATCGGCGACCGGCAGGTCGATCGTCGTGCGTGTGCCGGGGGCGACGGTCTGGCCGCCGATACTCAGCGGCTTGTGGGCGGTGGCGGGTCGGTTTTTCGAGGTGTTGTCGTTATTCTCGTCGGTCATGCGCAGAGCGTCTCGGAGCGGGCGAAGCATAAAAAACGGCAGCGCCGTGGCGCTGCCGATCAGCCGCCGCCGCGGGTCCGGGTCTTGCCGCGCTTCGAATAGGTTTCGATGAAGCCGATGATCTGACCGGCGATGTCCTTGCTGGTCGCGGTCTCGATGCCTTCCAGGCCCGGCGACGAGTTCACTTCCATCACGACCGGCCCGTGATTGGAGCGCAACAGATCCACGCCGGCGACATTGAGCCCCATGATCTTGGCCGCGCGTACCGCGGTGGAGCGCTCTTCCGGCGTGATCTTGATGACGCTGGCCGAGCCGCCGCGATGGAGGTTGGAACGGAACTCGCCTTCCTTGCCCTGGCGTTTCATCGCGGCCACGACCTTGTCGCCGATCACGAAGCAGCGGATATCCGCGCCCTTGGCTTCCTTGACGTATTCCTGCACCAGGAAATGCGCGTCCAGGCCACGGAAGGCATCAATCACCGACTCGGCCGCGCCGCGGGTTTCGGTGAGCACCACGCCTTTGCCCTGGGTGCCCTCGGTGAGCTTGATGACATAAGAATTCCCGCCGACCAGCTCCAGCAGATCGTCGGTATCGTCCGGGCTATGGGCAAAGCCGGTCACCGGCAGGCCAATGCCCTTGCGCGAAAGCAGCTGCATCGAGCGCAGCTTGTCGCGCGAGCGCGAGATCGCCACCGATTCGTTGACCGGATACACCCCGATGATCTCGAACTGGCGCAACACCGCCGTGGCATAGAACGTGACCGAGGCGCCGATACGCGGGATGACGGCGTCGATGCCCTCCAGCTTCTTGCCCTTGTAATGGATTTCTGGGGCATGCGGCACGATGTTCATATAACAACGCAGCGGATCAACCACCGAAACATCGTGGCCGCGCGCCTTGGCGGCTTCCATCAGCCGCCGCGTCGAGTAGAGCTGTCGATTTCGCGACATGATGGCGATATGCATGATCGAACCCCCGGTTCGTTGCCGGGCGCGTGGCCCTGGCACAAGGACAAGAAAGCCGCCGCCGGCTAGCGGGCCGGACGGCCGGTCAGAAAAGAAGCGCTCGGATCTACCCAGAGCCCGGCCATCGCCGTGCGCCCTATCAGCATCCGAAACAGCATTGTATCGCGCGCCGTGAGCGTGATCTCCACCGTCCATCGGCGCGAATCGGCGGCGTGGGTAAACGCGAGCTCTGTGGCGATGACGAAGCGCCATTCGCGATGGCCGCCAGAGTCCCGCACGTTGCGCTCGTCGACTATCGGGGCCTGGCACCAAACCACGGTATCGGTATCGCCCTGGACCGGATGAACGCCAAAACGCGCGATCTTCTCGCCGTGTTCATAGTCGGCGTCGAGAGAAAACGTATGCAGCGCCGAGGTACGCGCGCCCGTGTCGATCTTGGCCTTGACGGTATCGATGCCCAGCCCCGGGAGGCTGGCCCACTCGCGCCAGCCCACCCGCAGATTATCGTCGGTCATGTCGTTGTTGTCTTCGATGATCGCACTCAGCTTACCGGTAAAACCGGGTTCATCGGTCATCATCCGCCGGCAAGTCGTCCACCAGGCCCAGGCCGGCCGGCATGTCGCTCGAGATATTGTCGGCCGCGCCACGGGCACTGTGCAGCTTGATGGCCATCTTGACCTCGCCCGGCGAGTCGGCGTGGCGCAGTGCTTCGGTCAGGTCGATGGTTCCGGCCTCGTAGAGCGCCAGCAAATGGCCGTCAAAGGTCTGCATGCCCTGCTCGGCCCCTCGAGCCATGGCCTCGCGCAGCTCGGGCACGCGCCCGCGCAGAATGAGGTCGGCCACCAGCGGCGTGGCCCGCAGGATCTCCAGTGCAGCCGCGCGACCGCCGGCCGTACGGCGCACCAGGCGCTGGCTCACCACGCCGCGCAGGTTCAACGACAGATCCATCAGCCGCTGAGCGCGCTCGTCCTCGTCGAACAGATTCAGCACGCGATCGATGGCCTGGCTGGCGTTGTTGGCATGCAGGCTGGCCAACACCAGATGCCCGGTCTCGGCGAAGTTCAGCGCGTGTTCCATGGTATCGCGAGAGCGGACTTCACCGATCAGGATCACGTCGGGGGCCTGACGCAGCGTGTTCTGAAGTGCCACCTGCCAACTTTGGGTATCCACGCCGATCTCGCGCTGGGTGACGATCGACGCGGCGTGCTCGTGTACGAACTCGATCGGGTCTTCCAGCGTAATGATATGCCCGGCGCTCTCGCGGTTGCGATGGCCCAGCATCGCCGCCAGCGACGTCGACTTGCCCGAGCCGGTCGCGCCCACGAACAACACCAGCCCGCGCTTGGCCATGACCAGATCAACCAGCGAGGCCGGCAGCTCGAGTTCGGCCATGGTGGGAATACGGGTATTGATCACACGCACCACGGCACCGGTCGCTCCGCGTTGCACGAACGCCGATACCCGAAACCGACCGGCCGCCGGGGCGATGGCGAACTGGGCCTCTTGGGTATCGACGAACGCCGCCCGCTGGGCCGGGCTCATCAGGGCGGCCACGACTCGATCGGCCTGATCGGCCGTCAGCGCGCGTTCCATGAGCGTGACCAGCACACCGTCTTTCTTGATGGCCGGAGCAAAGCCGGCCGTGATGAACAGATCAGAGCCACCCTCGCTGACCAGGCGCTCGAGCAGCACGGTGGCCAGCTTGCCCGCTTGTGCCTCGTCCATGCTCAGACCCCGTCCTTGTGAACCGCATAGCGCTGGGCCTCAGCGCGGGTGATCTGGCCGCGGCGCAACAACTCACCCAGACATTGATCCAGCGTCTGCATGCCGTGGCTCTGGCCGGTCTGAATCGCCGAATACATCTGGGCGGTCTTTCCTTCGCGGATGAGATTTCGGATGGCCGGCGTGCCGCGCATGATCTCGTGGGCAGCCACCCGGCCCCCGTCCGGCTTTTTCAAAAGCGTCTGGGAAATGACCGCCGCCAGCGATTCCGACAGCATGGCCCGGACCATGTCTTTCTCGGCGCCGGGAAAGACATCGATCACGCGATCGATGGTTTTGGCCGCGGAGACGGTGTGCAACGTACCGAACACCAGGTGCCCGGTTTCGGCGGCTGTCAGCGCCAGGCGAATGGTTTCCAGGTCGCGCAGCTCGCCGACCAGGATGGTGTCCGGATCTTCACGCAGGGCACTGCGAAGCGCGGCCGCGAACGAGTGGGTATCGCGGGCCACCTCACGCTGGTTGACCAGGCAGCGGTGCGAGGCGTGCACAAACTCGATCGGGTCCTCGATGGTCAGGATGTGGCCCAGCTCGTGGCGATTCTTGTGATCGATCATCGCGGCCAGCGTGGTGGACTTGCCCGAGCCGGTGGGGCCCGTGACCAGCACCAGGCCGCGCGCCAGTCCGGCGATATCGCCAAAACTGGCCGGTGCGCCCAGCGTGGCCAGCGAGGCGACTTCACTGGGAATCGCGCGAAAGACCGCCGCCGAGCCGCGGTTTTGCTGAAACGCGTTGACACGAAACCGCGCCAGTCCGGAAATCTCGAACGAGAAATCGGTCTCCCAGTGCTCGTCGAAATCCCGGCGCTGACGATCGGTCATGATCTCGGTCACGAGCGAAAAGACCTGTTTGTCGTCCATGGCCGGCAGGTTGATCCGGCGGATGTCGCCGTCCACGCGAATCATGGGGGCAAGCCCCGCCGACAGATGCAGATCCGATGCCGATTGCTTGACGGCAAATGCCAGTAACTGCGCGATATCCATAAGCCCCCGCGTATCACATCGATGCCGGACGAACACGAACCCGCCCCCGGCATGGGTTATCCTAGCGGCTCGTTTTCGCTAGTGTGCCTTGCGATGGTCTCGACCGCTGACACCGAACCCGATATCGCGGCCCGCCTGACCGAGGTGCGCCGCCAGATCAGCGCCGCCGCCACGGCCCATAACCGCGCCGCCGACGACATCACGCTGGTGGCCATCAGCAAGAAAAAACCGGCCGCCATGATTCGCGCGGCACTAGCCCACGGCCAACGCGATTTCGGCGAAAACTATCTACAGGATGCCCTGGTAAAGATCGACGCGCTGCGTGACGCTGAGCCGGCGCCCGTCTGGCATTTCGTAGGCGATATTCAGTCCAATAAGACCAAAGACATCGCTACTCATTTCGCCTGGGCCCACGCGGTTGATCGCTTCAAGATCGCCCGGCGCCTGTCCGAGCAGCGCCCGGACGGCATGGCGGCACTCAACATCTGTATTCAGGTCAACATCGACGACGAGGCCAGCAAGTCGGGCGTGGCCGCGGACGAGGTCGCCGACCTGGCCCAGCAGATCGCCGAATTAGACGGCGTCAAACTGCGCGGCTTGATGGCCATTCCGGCAGTCAGCGAGGGGCTTGCGGCCCAGCGCGCGCCGTTTGCTCGCCTGGCCGCGATTCGCGACGATCTGAGAGGCCGCGGCCATGTCATGGACACGTTATCCATCGGCATGAGCGCAGATATCGAGGCGGCCATCGCCGAGGGTGCCACGCATGTCCGTATCGGCACGGCGATCTTTGGCGCGCGCGAGAGCTAGATTCATACAAGGCCGGAACAGACCATGAGCGACAACGAACAACAGAAACGCGCAGCCGCCGAGGCGGCGTTCGAGTACGTCGTAGAAGGCGCATATCTCGGCGTGGGCACCGGCTCCACGGTCAATCACTTCATCGACGTGCTGGCCGAGCGACGCCCGGCGATTCGCGGCTGCGTATCCAGCTCGGAGGCCACCACCGCGCGCTTGAAGCGAGCCGGCTTCGACGTCGAGACGCTCAACTTCGCCGGGGATCTGTCGGTCTATGTCGACGGGGCCGATGAGGTCAATCCCCGCCTGGAGCTGATCAAGGGCGGCGGCGGCGCCATGACGCGCGAAAAGATCATCGCCCAAGTCTCGGACACGTTCGTCTGCATGGTCGATACCTCCAAGCAGGTCGACGTGCTGGGGGCATTCCCGCTGCCCATCGAGGTGATCGAGATGGGGCGCAGTGCGGTCGCCCGGGCGCTGGTCAAGATGGGCGGCCTGCCCGAGCTGCGCGAGGATTTTCGCAGCGACAACGGCCACCCCATCATCGATGTCTATCACCTGGATCTCACGGATCCGAAAGACATCGAAACCCGTATCAACGCGATTCCCGGCGTGGTCACGGCCGGTCTATTCGCACACCGCCCGGCCGACGTGCTGATCGTGGCCGGCGGCGACGGCGTGACCGCGCAAAAACGCTAACCCAACCGGCAGACCTATGAACGACGATCTGGCCACGATTACCCTGGAAGCCAACGGCGCGCTGCTCGATTATCTGGGCGAGACCGCAACGATTTCCATGGGCCCGCCCTACTCCATCGAGCGTGTGCGCGAGGTGGCCTCCGAGCGCTGGCCGGCCGCAGTCGGTCTGATCTCGCAGTCGGCCTGCGCGCGCGGCGATACGCTGCTGGCCGATGACGACGACATCAGCGACGGCGACACCATCGCGCTCGTGCCGCCGGTCTCGGGCGGCTAAGCGATGCACCTGACCGAGCAGCCGCTAGATCTTGACGCCCTGCTGGCCGAAACCGAGGACGAGGCCTGCGGCGCGCTTGTGGTCTTCGGCGGCACGGTGCGTCTGGCCAACGCCGGCAAGACGGTCACCGAGATGGACTATTCGGCCTACGGCCCGCTGGCCGCACGCACCATGGCCGAGATCGAGGCTGAGACGGTTGACGCCTTCGATATCAGCCACTGTCGGATGGTGCATCGCACCGGCCGCCTCACGCTCGGCGAGGTCAGCGTCTATATCGTGGTTCGCGGTGTACACCGGGCGCCGGCCTTCGCTGCCGCGGAACACGCGCTGGAAGAACTCAAGGCGCGGGTAGCGGTGTGGAAGAACGAATACTACAGCGATGGCAGCTCGGCCTATCTGGAAGGCACTGAGCTGGCACGCCCGGAACGCAGCCGCTCCAAACAAGGGTCTTGAATGAAAAACGTCGGCATGAAGCCCGATACGCTGCGCTCGGCCACGGCCGGCGCCAAGTTCTATGCACCGGCGCACTGCCTGACGCGGATCGCCGAGCGCGATACCGAAAAAGGCGACCCGCAGGCCAGTGCCCGCATCGCCGGTATTCTGGCGGCCAAGCGCACGGACGAACTGCTGCCGTTGTGTCACCCGCTGCCGATCCATGCTGCGGAAGTTCACTTCAGCATTCACGCCGATCATGTGGCCATCGAGGCCGAGGCCCACACCATTGGGCCCACGGGCGTTGAGATGGAGGCATTGACGGCTGCCAGCATGGCCGCACTCACCCTCTACGACATGCTGAAGCCTTACGCAGAGCCCGAAGAGCTGGCGATTGGTGATACGCATCTGATCGATAAGACCGGCGGCAAGAGTGATCACACGCGCACGCTCGCGGCACCCGTGCCGGCCGCGGTGTTCGTGGTATCCAACCCGATCGTCGATGGCAACAAGCCCGACACCGCCGGCCAACAGGTCAAGGCCGATCTTGAAAAGGCCGGCTTCACCCCGATCGACTACATGCTTCTGCCGGAAGAGCCAGCCCGTCTACAGGAGGCGGTACGGGATGCGGTCGCTGCCTCGTGTGGCTTGATCATCACGGTCGGCGGGACCGGTATCGGCCCGAAAGACAAGACCGTGGAAACCATCGAGCCGATGCTGAGCACGCCGATGCCCGGGCTGATGGAAACCGCTCGCGCGTTTGGCCAGCGGCGCAGCCCGCATGCCGTTATGTCTCGCGGTGTGGGCGGCTTTATCGGGCAGACGCTGACACTCACCTTCCCCGGCTCGCGGGGCGGTGCGGAAGAGACCATGACCGCCCTGCTGCCCAGCCTGGTACATATCCTGAAGATTCAGGCGCGCTTTGCCAGCGGACAGTAGCCCCCCCCCCC
>DCKU01000071.1:4822-6759 GCA_002320455.1 Salinisphaera sp. UBA1666 | reverse complement strand
TGTAAATCGGCCGGCGCAATATCGCGCCGGCCGACGTCGCGGGTTATTCGTCTTCGTTAACCGCGACCCAGTGCAGCGTGCCCGACGTATCTTCCGGCAGCGCCTGGCAGGTATACGGCTTCTGATTCATGGTCACCACCGCGCCCGGGCTGTACGCTTCGCTTTTGCTCAAGCAGACATGCCGCAGGGGATTGGGGCCAGCCATCGGCCCGTCGGCCATCTTGGGCCCGTGATGATCGGGGCGATGATGGTCCGGGCCATGTCGGTCAGGGCCGTGACGATCCATCGGCTGGCCCATCGCGCCGGGCTGCTTCGGCGGCTGTGGCCGATTGTTCTGTGCCTGGGGCGGTTGCGGCTGGGCCTGCGCGCTGGCCGACTCGCTCGTGTTGTCACCGCCTGACTGCGCCCACACGGGCAGGGCCACGACGCCGGCCAGGCCGACCAGGCCAGCGGCCACGATTGTCGTTGATCGATGCATACATCCTCTGGATGTTGATGAGTATCGATCTAATAGATGGCGCGCAAGCGCGGCGGCCGTCAAGACCGTTTATCGGCTGCTTTGGCCGCCGGCGGCCGGGCGAACCTGTCGCCTATCGCGGAGCCCGTTCGACCGATCATGCAAACGCCCACATACACCATTTGAATCCCGGGATGTATCCCGACGCCATTGACGCGTGAAGGCGCTTTACATGGTTTTGTGGCGCAGGTGGAATCGCCGCTAGGTCTTCATCACGGCCATAGCAGCCGGGCTTAGCAGCGAGCCGGTCCGCAGGTAACGACTACAGGCCGCCGAGCCGTTGCCAGGCCTGTTCGGCCAGCGCCAGTGACTTGACGATTGCAATGATCGAGTCGCCGGCAGTCAGGCGTAGCGTTCGAGCCGAGAGCTGTGTGATACGGGCATCCAGGCGTTGCCCGGCCACGTCCAGATGCAGTACCACGCCTTGGCCATCGGCAGTGTCATCCATGGCAACGATGGTGGCCGACAGGCGATTGAGCGCGCTCATGGCATGCGGCGCATCGCGCGCGATGATGACGTCCAGCGCTCGGACATGAACGCTGACCGTCTCTCCGGGCGCGTGCTGGCCGAGCGCCGGCACGTAGAGTGCTTGCTGGCCCAGCGTGAGCTCGGTCAGACCGCTCTCCGGCAAGTGGTATGCCACCCGCGCGCTGAGCAGGCGACCGGCCTCTTGTCGATCGGTATCCCCCAAAAGATCGGGTCGGGCCAGAAATTCGGCTGTGTCACCGGCGAACGCCACCCGGCCGTTGTCCACCACCGCCACGAATCGATTGGCCAGGCGCAGCAGCTCATCGAGCTGATGGCTCACGACCACCATGGGCAGACGTGTCTCGGCGCTGAGCCGCTCGATGTACGGCAACACTTCGGCCCGGCGCGCCACGTCGAGACCCGCCAGGGGCTCGTCCAGGAGGAGCATCTCGGGCTCGGCGAGCAGCGCGCGGCCAATCGCCACGCGCTGGGCCTCGCCGCCGGACAGTGCTGCAATGCGCCGGCCCAGCAGATCACCGATATCCAGCATATCCACCACCTGGCTGAAGCGATCACGCGTGATCCGCTTGCGCGCAAACCAGCGGCCGTAGGTCAGGTTGTGAGCCACGTTGAGATGGGCGAACAGCCGCGGCTGCTGGAACACCACGCCCAGACGCCGTCGATGCGCGGGCACGTCGATGCCGCGGGCGGCATCGAACACGGTCCGGCCGTTGATTACCACGTGTCCGCCCGTCGGACGGCCCAGGCCGGCAATAACACGCAGCAACGTGCTCTTACCCGCACCGGACGGCCCGAACAGGCCAATGACGCGCGCCTCAGCGGCCATCTCAGCGCTCAGCGAAAAATTCCCCTGACGCAGCTGAATGTTCAAATCCAGACTCATGCGCTCTGGCGCTGCTTAGAGCGAGTCGTCATGAGATAAGGCGGCGCA
>DCKU01000071.1:0-4459 GCA_002320455.1 Salinisphaera sp. UBA1666 | reverse complement strand
TGCGACGTCATATCTCATGACGACTCGCCCTGATACGTCGCGCGGCCCACTCGGCCAGCACGAGGGCGCCTAGCGATATACACAGCGAAATTGCAATCAGCTGCGCGGCCTCCGACTCCCCGCCGGGCACTTGAATAAAGCTATAGATCGCCAGCGGCAGCGTGCGCGTCTCGCCCGGAATATTCGAGGCAAAGGTGATGGTTGCGCCGAACTCGCCCAGCGCTCGGGCGAACGCCAGTACCAGCCCGGCCAGTATCCCCGGTATGGCCAGCGGCAGCGTCACAGTGAGCCATACCATGAGCGGCGAAGCCCCCAGCGTAGCCGCTGCCGCCTCGCTGCCGCGATCAATGGCCTCAAGCGACAGACGAATCGGGCGAACCAAGAGCGGAAAGCCCATGATGGCGCCGGCCAGTGCGGCCCCGGTCCAGTTAAACGCAAAAACCAAGCCCAAATGCTCGGCCAGCCAGCCACCGATCAGCCCGCGCCGCCCGAGCACCAGCAGCAAGAGATAACCAGTAACGACCGGCGGCAGCACCAAGGGCAGATGCACGAGCGCATCGACGACCATACGGAAACGGCTGGTCGAACGCGCCAGAAAACGCGCCACCAATAGCGCCAGCGGAAGGCTGGCCGCTACCGCGGTGCCGGCCACCTTCAGGCTGAGAGCCAGTATGTCCAGCTGGGCGCTATCGAGCACGAGTGGCTTAGCTTGACTCAGCCGCCAGCGAAAACCCCCAGCGTGTGAACACGCGCCCGGCAGGCTCGCTGCCCAGATAGGTCAGGAACTGCCGGGCCGCCGGCTCATTCGCCTGCTTCGTGACGGCAGCCGGGTACACAATGGCATCGTGCGAGTCGGCGTCGAAACGGGCCACCACGCGCACATCTTTTTCAGCCACCGCATCCGAGCCATAGACGATTCCCAGCGGTGATTCCCCGCGGGCCACCAGCGCGAGCGCAGCGCGTACGTCTTCAGCCTGGGCGATACGCCCGTCAAGCGCTGTCCACAGTCCGAGACTCTTCAGCGCCTGTCGCCCATAAATACCGGCCGGCACGCTCCGGGTATCGGCCATCGCCAGATAGGCACCCTCGGGCAGGGCTTGCGCGATCTGCCCCGGCGCGGCCAGGTTCACCGAGGCCGCGCTGTCACGCGGCGTGACGACAACGAGCGTATTGGTGAGCAGATTGCGACGACTGGCCCGATCGATCAGCCCGTCGTCATCGAGCTGGTCCATCCATTGCTCGTTGGCCGAGACATAGACATCTGCCGGCGCGCCGGCCTCAATCTGGCGCGCCAGAGTCGCGCTACCGGCATAGCTGACCTTCACCTCGCGCGCGGGATGGGCGGCCTCATACTGCGTGGCTACCTGGTCCATGGCGTTCTTGAGGCTGGCCGCGGCGAATACGGTAATCGACGAGCCGGCCAACGCCGGGCTTGCCAAGCAAAGCAAAAGCGCCGCTAACAGAACACGACCGATCGGATGACGTGCGATAGGCATGGCAGGGCAGACAGGAAACATGAGCGCTATGTAGCGTAATACATAACGGCGTAATCGTCAGTATCCATCAGCCGCGTTACGCTCAGGCGCTAGTGATATCGACTTGAGGCATGCCATGCGCCGATCTGTCCTGATACCCGCCGCCGCACTCGCCGTACTTACGGTCTCTGCGACGGCCCAAGCCCAGAGTGATGAGACATTCGATGCGTCCTCGGTGGGCGCAACGCCCGAAGCCGATGCCAATGACGTGGTCGACGATTCCGGCACGGACCGTGAAGATCGCGCCGCGGCTCTAAGTGACTCTATAGCGGCAGAAGAGGCGCGCATGCAGGGCGGCGACAAGACCCGCGACGACGCGGCCCCGGGCAAGACGCTGCCTAAACCCAAGACCGACGATTACGGTGCCGATGATTTTCGCGCGCCCAGCGACGACGAGCTCTCGGCGGCGACCGAAAAAGCCCGCGCCGCCAAGGCCGCCTCCGGCGATGATCAAGAGCCGTCTTCGAACGACGTCGACCGCGCACCGGCCAATGACGCCGATCGGCAGCGCCCCACGTCGACAAGCCCTGATGACACGCCCGCCGACAAGGCCGCTAATACCGACCAGTCCGATCGCCTAGCACCCGCCGAAGACCGAAGCAGCGAATGACGCGTCGTCGGTCGGCGCGGCCCGTAACGATTGGGTACAATCCAATCGTCGATTCATATCGTGCCCGTCATGTCTGAACCCTCGACGAACCCACAAAGCCAGTCGCACGTGGTCAAACGCCACGGGGTAACCACGCGCGTCTGGCACTGGGTCAACGCGCTCTGTCTGCTCGTGCTCTTGATGAGCGGGCTACAGATCTTCAATGCGCACCCGTCGCTCTACTGGGGCAGCGGCTCGGATTTCGATAATCCAATCATGAGCATCGGCGCCCAGCTCGACGACGCCGGTGATCCCATGGGGTATCTGGCTATCGCCGGCTGGCAGGTGCCCACCACGGGCGTGCTGGGTTACTCCGGCCCGGAGGGCCAGAAACAGGCACGAGCATTTCCGGCGTGGGCCACCCTGCCCGACAGTCAATGGCTGTCGCTGGGCCGACAGTGGCACTTCACCGCGGCTTGGGTGTTTGGCGTGCTGCTCGTTGGATACCTGTTCTATTCCATCGTCAGCCGCCGCCGGCGACGGCTGATCGGCGTACACCGCGGTGAACTCGGTCAGTTCGGCCATGCTGTCGTCGAACACGCCAAACTGAAGTTCGAACGCCGCCCCGGTTACAACATCATCCAGAAGCTCACCTATCTGTTGGTACTGGGCGTCTTGTTGCCGCTGATGATTCTGACCGGCTTGACCATGGCGCCGGCGATTGATGCGGCCTGGCCGTGGCTGACTTATGTCTTTGGCGGTCGTCAGTCTGCGCGTACCATTCACTTCATCTCGGCGTTCTCACTGGTCGGCTTTTTTGTAATCCATCTGGTGCTGGTACTGGTCTCCGGCCTGGTCAACAACATGCGTGCCATGACCACCGGCGGTTATCGCGTGGACGCCGACGCGCCCTCACCTGCCACGGAGCGCGATCATGACTGACTCCCGCGAGTATCCGCTCAACCGTCGCAGGCGCCGTCTGCTGGGCTCGCTGGGCGCATTAGGCGCTGCGAGCCTGCTGGCCGGCTGCGACTGGACCAAGAGTGACAGCGTGCAGGCAGCACTCGGCCGTACCGAAGATCTTACCCAGGCCGCTATGCGGCTGGTGACTTCACGAGAAGCGCTGGCCCGAGAGTACCCCAAGAGTGCGATTGCACCCGAGTTCCGTCCCAACGGGTCGATCCAGCCGCAAACCTCGGCTTACCAGGCGCTGCTGGACAACAACTTTGCGGATTATCGTCTTGCGATTCATGGCGAGGTGGCCAATCCGCAGACGTTGTCGCTCGCCGAGCTGAAGGCGGCGCCGTCGCGTACCCAGATTACCCGACACGACTGCGTGGAAGGTTGGTCGTGCATCGGCCAATGGACCGGCGCCCGCCTGTCCGATCTGTTGGTCCGTGCCCAGCCCACGGCCAAAGCCAAATTCGTGGTTTTTCACTGCGCCGATCATCTGCTGGGGGCGGCCGAGCCGTACTATGAAAGTCTCGATATGATCGAGGCGTATCATCCACAAACCATTCTCGCCTACGGTCTTAATGGCGCCGACCTGCCGGTGGCCAACGGTGCGCCGATTCGGCTGCGCGCCGAACGCCAGCTGGGCTACAAGATGGCCAAATACGTCATGGATATCGAGCTGGTCGAGTCATTCGCCGATATTCAGGGCGGCAAGGGCGGCTTCTGGGAAGACCGGGGCTACAACTGGTGGGCCGGTATATGAACGACACACGCCACAGCCCCAACACGTCCGTTTCTGCCAGCCGCCGCCGCGTGTTGGCCGGGATCTCTTCGATCGGCTTCTTGTCGCTCACCGGCCTATCGGCCTGTGCCCGCGCCGATGAGGCCGGTTCGCGAACGCTGAAGGACCCGGTCACGATCATGACCTATGACGCCGGCGGCCAGGCCACGGGCCTTGAATCGCTCGCACCGGTTGTCAAAACGCCGGCGGAGTGGCGGGCGCAACTTTCCAAGCAGGCTTATCACATCACGCGCGAAGCCGGCACCGAGCGCCCGTATACCGGCCAGTATTACGACAGCGCGCCCGAGCACGGGCTATATCGCTGTGTCTGCTGTGATACTGCGCTCTACGACAGCGCGACGCAGTTCCACAGCGGCACCGGCTGGCCCAGCTTCTATCAGCCGGTAGATCCCCACAACGTGACCGAAAACCGCGATACCAGCTTTGGTACCGTGCGCACCGAGATTGCCTGTGCCCGCTGCGCGGCCCACTTGGGCCATGTCTTTCGCGACGGCCCCGAGCCCACGGGCCTGCGCTACTGCATGAACGCCGCTGCCATGACCTTTCACGCCATCAGCTAGGGAAGCTCTGCACAACCTG
>DCKU01000081.1 GCA_002320455.1 Salinisphaera sp. UBA1666 | reverse complement strand
GTATGAAACATCAACAGACCCTAGAGCGCACACCAAGGCCCCGCAAGTTTTGGCCCGCGGCGCCGGCGTTACAGCGCCAGCTCCTTGATCTTGCGGGTCAGCGTATTACGCCCCCAACCCAAGCGCTTGGCGGCCTCTTGCCGATGGCCCTGGGTATGCGCCAGCGCAGCGCGGATCATCACGCGCTCCAGGCGCGGTACGGCCTCGTCCAGAAGATGATCGTGGCCGGCGGCCAGGCGGGCATCCGCCCAGACGGCCAGCTTGTCGTCCCAGTCGTCGGCGTCGCCCATAGACTGCAGGGCCTGCGACGTCTCGAGCGGCGCGGGCGTGGCATCCGGCGCACCGGCTTCGGCCTGCTGGCCCCGCAGCTCCAACGGCAGGTCTTCGAATACGACCTCACGTCCCGGCGCCATGACGGTCAGCCAGCGACACAGATTCTCCAGCTCACGCACGTTGCCCGCCCAGTCGAGCCCGGTCAGGTGCTCGCGCGCCGCCGGGCCGAGCGTCTTGTGTTCCATGTCCAGCTCGTTGGCCGCACGCCCCAGAAAGAAATCCAAAAGCAGCGGGACGTCTTCACGGCGCTCGCGCAGCGGCGGCACGCGCAGGCGGATGACGTTCAGGCGGTGATACAGATCCTCTCGGAAATGCCCGTGCTTAACCTCGGTTTCCAGGTCTTGGTTGGTCGCCGCGATAATGCGCACGTCGACCGACACGGCCTGGTGCCCGCCCACGCGGTAGAACTGGCCGTCCTGAAGAACGCGCAAGAGCCGGGTCTGTAGATCCGCCGGCATATCACCGATTTCGTCGAGAAACAGCGTGCCGCCGTTGGCCTGTTCGAAACGCCCGCGGCGCTGGGCCGCGGCCCCGGTGAACGCGCCTTTCTCATGGCCGAAGAACTCTGACTCCATGAGGTCTTTCGGGATGGCCGCGGTATTCACGGCGATGAACGGCCGGGCCGCGCGAGGCGAGTTCTCGTGCAGCGCATGGGCAACCAGTTCCTTGCCGGTGCCCGATTCGCCGGTAATCAGCACCGTGATGTTGGAGGCCGACAGCCGCCCGATCGCACGAAAGACTTCTTGCATGGCCGGGGCTTCGCCGATCAGCGACGTGCCGGCGGCCTCACGCGCCGGAGCCTGAACCTCGGACTCTCGCGCGCGCTGGCCGGCGCGTGTGATCAGCTCGACCGCTTCATCGAGATCAAACGGCTTGGGCAGGTATTCAAAGGCGCCGCGCTTGTAAGAGGCCACGGCCGAATCCAGATCGGAATGGGCGGTAACGATGATGATGGGCAGGTCGGGCACGACGGCATGAACCCGCTCGAGCAGATCCAGGCCCGAGATGCCCGGCATGCGGATATCGGTCACCAGCACGTCGGGTATAGCTTCGTCCAGCGCATCCAGCAGCTCGGCGCCACCCGGGAAGCAGGTCACGCCCAGGCCTGCGCCGGAGAGCGCGCGCTGGAGCACCCAGCGGATCGATTCGTCGTCGTCGACGACCCAAACGGTGAGTTGGCTTGCCGGTTGCGGATTCATACGCGGCTCGTCGGTAGGTGACTGGAATGGGACCCCGCGCCGTCAGGCGCCGGACACGCTGTCCATCGGTAAAAACACGCTGAATACGGTTTGGCCGGGCCGGCTCTCGCACTCGATTAACCCGTCGTGCAAGTGAATCAGGTACTGAGCGATCGGCAGGCCCATGCCGGAGCCCTCGGCGCGAGAGCTGACCATCGGGTGAAAGATGCGGGGCAATAGATCCCGGTCGATGCCCGGCCCGTTGTCGATAATATCCACGCGAACCACCAGCCGATGCTGGACGCCGCCGATGGTGAACAGCCGCTGGGCGCGGGTACGCATCATGACCTGTCCGGTGTGGCCGAGCGCATGCAGGGCGTTGCCGATCAGGTTGAAAAAGACTTGGATCAGCTGCTCGCGGTCAGCCGACAACATGGGAATACTCGGGTCGTAATCCCGCACGAGCACCACATCAGCCGCCAGGTCGGCCGACACCAGCGCGCGCACGTGCTCGAGCGGCTCATGGATATTAACCGGCTGCTTGTTGGGCGGCCGGCGCGGGCCCAGCATGCCGTCCACGAGATTCTGTAACCGGTCGGCCTCGTGGATGATGACGGTCGTGAACTCGGCCAGCCCGGCGTCGTTGATCTCTCGTTCCAACAGTTGCGCGGCCCCGCGCAGGCCCCCCAGCGGATTCTTGATCTCGTGGGCCAGTCCGCGAATCATCTCGCGGTTGGCCAGGTTCTGAATGCGCATCTGGTCGTCGCGAGAGATCCGCAGCTGGCGGTCCAGCGATAGGAACTCCAGCAGCAGCGCCGCACTACCGTCGCTCTGGGTAAACGGCGTGACCGTGCAGTCCACGATCAACGGGTCGCCTTCGCCTGCGGCCAGGTGCAGCTCGCGCTCGGTATAGGCCGCGCCCTCAGCCAGGGCCGCGGCCAGGCGTGTGCCGTGTTCGGCCAGATACGGCAGCGCCCGATCGAACGCTTCGCCGCGCGAATGCCGGGCCGAAACGCCGAACAACATCTCGCTGGCGGTGTTGAGATACAACACCGTCAGCGCCTCGTCCATACAGACGACCGCCGTGCGCAGGTTATCGAGAATATTGCCGGGCGGGATGCCGGGTCGCGTGTCGTGTCGCATGCTTGTTGGCTTGCAAGGTTCGGGCCATCGCTGCATGACACAGCATAAGCCCGCTCAGCTGGGCGGTCGCGCGTCGGCTTGAGACGCGGATGGATCACCCGGCGGTGCGACGTCGAACACCACCCGATCACGACGCCCGGTGGGCGTGTCGTGGTCGACAAGCGTCACGTCCAGCTCGTGGCGGCCAACCTCCAACCGCTCTACCGCCAGACGCGTCGTCCGCGGCGCAATCGTGTCCAGCTCGCGTCCATCCAGGCGATAGACCAGCTCTTCATCCGGGCCCAGGCCGTCGGGCACGCTCACCGAAATCATGACCCCGGCTTGGCCCTGCTCGATCGTGGCGTTCGACACGGGCGAGAGGATTCGCGGGGCATGGACGCTCTGCGGGGCGGACGACGAGGCCTCGGCCTGCGTTGGGCGCGGCGTACGCACTGCAGGTTCGTCGAGGCGAGACGCGCCGCTGACGGCCCGGTCGCTGTAGTGGCGTATGCCCTTGGCGTCGGTCCAGACATAGAGCGGCGCGGCCGACACGCCGGCGCTTGCGATCAGCCACAGGCAAAGCGTGATAGTTCGCGTCATGGCCTCAAGATGACGCAAAAACGCGCCGCATGCAGGCATAAAAAAAGACGCACCCTCTGGGGTGCGCCTTGTCACCATCTGGCAAAAGCCGGTGGGCCTAGGGCCTGTTGATGTTTCGTACGAGCGCCGCGTTGGA
>DCKU01000138.1 GCA_002320455.1 Salinisphaera sp. UBA1666 | reverse complement strand
GGCCAAGACGGCCCGGGTGATCCGTGACGGCGAGCCCGTGGAAGTGGCGCTCGAAGACGTGCAGGTCGGCGATATCGTGCAGGTCCGCCCCGGTGAAAAGGTGCCGGTGGACGGCGAGGTGGCCGAGGGAACGTCCTACGTCGACGAGTCCATGATCACCGGCGAGCCGGTGCCGGTTCAAAAGAGTGCGGGCGCCGAAGTCGTGGGCGGCACGCTCAACAAGACCGGCAGTTTCTCGTTCACCGCCACCAAGGTCGGCGGCGATACCATGCTGGCCCAGATCATCCGCATGGTCGAAGCCGCGCAGGGTGCCAAGTTGCCGATCCAGGCGCTGGTCGATCGCGTGACCGGCGTCTTCGTGCCGGTGGTGCTCGCGGCCGCAGCGTTGACCTTCGGGATCTGGCTGCTATTCGGTCCCACGCCCGCATTGACGTTCGCCCTGGTGAACGCGGTCGCCGTGCTGATCATCGCCTGCCCCTGTGCCATGGGGCTGGCCACGCCGACCTCAATCATGGTCGGTACCGGCCGGGCCGCGGAAATGGGCGTGCTGTTTCGCAAGGGCGAGGCGCTACAAAGCCTGCGCGGTATCGACACCATCGCTTTGGATAAGACCGGAACCCTGACCAAGGGGCGCCCGGAGCTCACCGATCTGGTCACCGCCGACGGTTTCGAACGTGACGACGTGCTGCAAACCGTTGCCGCCGTGGAGGCCCATTCGGAGCACCCGGTCGCCGAGGCGATCGTGGAGGCCGCGCGTGCGTCGGGCGTTAAGCTCATCAAGGCCGCGGACTTCGAGGCCACACCCGGCTACGGCGTATCCGCCACCGTCGATGAGCGCGCCGTCGCGATCGGCGCGGACCGCTTCATGCGCCAGATGGCTCTGGACGTGACCGCGTTCGCGGAGACCGCGAGCCGCCTGGCCGACGAGGGCAAGACGCCGCTCTACGCCGCGATCGACGGCCGTCTGGCCGCGATCATCGCAGTCGCCGATCCGATCAAGGAATCGACACCCGGCGCCATCGAGGCCTTGCACGGTCTGGGGCTGCGCGTGGCCATGATCACCGGCGACAACCAGCGCACCGCCAACGCCATCGCCCGGCGGTTGGGTATCGACGAGGTGATCGCCGAGGTTCTGCCGGACGGCAAGGTCGAAGCGGTCAAGCGCCTGCGGGGGAACGACCGCAAGCTGGCGTTCGTCGGCGATGGCATCAACGACGCGCCGGCGCTGGCCGAGGCCGATGTCGGCCTGGCGATCGGCACTGGCACTGACGTCGCCATCGAAAGCGCCGACGTGGTGCTCATGTCCGGCGACCTGCGCAACGTGCCCAACGCCATCGGTCTGTCGCGCGCGACGATCACCAACATCAAGCAGAACCTGTTCTGGGCTTTCGCGTACAACGCCGCGCTGATCCCGGTCGCCGCCGGCGTGCTGTACCCGGCGTATGGGGTATTGATGTCGCCGATTTTTGCGGCGGCTGCGATGGCCTTGTCCAGCATCTTCGTGCTCGGCAACGCACTGCGCCTGCGTCGGTTTGCGCCGCCCATGGGCTTCGAGGAAGTCCCGGCATCGCAAAGTCCCGCCACCACGGCCGTGGCGAGCCGATAGCCGCGACAGGATAAGGAGGTATCCGTTTTGCCCGTCCATCCATTGGATCGTCACTGGCCGTGACCGCCTACACGGTCCCGACTGTCACGCTCTGAAAGCGTGTTCGCAGAGCGAGACATCGCGTATGTCGAGCGCGACCTGCGCCAGCCCGGCGTGGCAGAAGAAGCTATGGCCCGCTACGGGGTCCGGGTCGCGCCGATCACGGTCGTCGGGACTCGATTCTTCTACGGCGCCTTCTTGGATCAGCGGCCGCGCCTCGCCGAGGCGTTGGACTTCACGGCGCGAATCGCACAGCGAGGCAGAGGAGCATCCGTCATGTCGAAAAACGTCACCATCCGCTCGACCGATACCGCGATCGCGGTCCCGTCGGGCCAGACCATTCTGCAGATCGCACTCGGCGCCGGCATCAATTATCCGCACGGCTGTCGCTCCGGTCGGTGCGGCGCCTGCAAGTCCCGCCTGGTGTCGGGCGACGTCGAGCTGCTCGAGCATACCGAGTTCGCCCTATCCCCGGACGAGCGGGCGCACGGTCTCATTCTGGCCTGCCGGGCGCTGCCGCACACCGACGCCTGCGTGGCCTGGCTGGGCGGCGATACCGAAACCACCGACCATCCGCATCGGAGCCTGCAATGCCGGGTTGCCCAGCTGGAAGATGCGACCCACGACATCAAGCGTGTGGTTCTGGAAGTGCTTGATGGTGCGGCCCTGGATTATTCGGCCGGGCAGTATGCGCGGGTCACCTTTCCCGGAGCGCCCACGCGGGACTACTCGATGGCCAATCCCGCCGATAGCGATCAGCTGGAGTTTCATGTGCGTCGGATTGCCGGCGGGGCGGCCAGCCAACAAGTGGCAACAAGCCGGCGGCTCGGGGCTCGCGCCCATCAAGTCGATCGTGGAAACCGCGCTCGCCCGCGGGCTGCGACAACCGCTTCATATCTACCACGGCGTTCGCACAGCGCGCGATCTTTACCTCGACGCGCATTTCGAGGCGTTGGCCGAACGCCATGTTAACGTGATCTTCACGCCGGTACTGTCCGAGGCGACAGCGACCGGCGCGTGGCGCACCGGCTGGGTCACCGACGCCGTCGGCCAGGATCTGGCGAATCTCGACGGCTGGAAAGCCTACGTCGCGGGGCCGCCCGCCATGGTCGACGCGGCGCAGGATCTGCTGACCCAGCGTGGTCTGAGGGCCGACGACCTGCACGCCGACGTGTTTTTCACCCCGGAAACTGGCGCGACGGCGGAAGCCTGACCGCACGCGCCCTAGCCGAGACAGGAGGCGATCATGAACATAGGCCAAGCCGCCGACGCATCCGGCATCTCCGCGAAGATGATCCGCTACTACGAGCGGGTGGACCTGATCCCGCCCGTGGCCCGCACCGAATCCGGCTATCGCACTTACACGGATGCCGATCTCAATATCTTGAAGTTCATCCACCGGGCACGAAGCCTGGGTTTTTCCGTCAAGCAGATGCACGAGCTGCTGTCGCTCTGGCGCGACCGCAGTCGTAGCAGTGCCAACGTCAAGTCCTTAGCCCTGGCGCACGTTGCCGAACTCGAAGACAAGATCGAAGCGCTGGATACGATGCGGGAGACGTTGCAGCATCTGGCTGAGCATTGTCGCGGCGATCACCGGCCGGACTGTCCCATCATCGAGGGCCTGTCCGAGGGACAGCAGCCGCCCGAGCCGCCGCGAAAAACCAGCCGCCGGCGCGTGCGTGCACCCGCAGGAGCCCGTCGACCGGGCGTGAACACGAGCCCCTAAGCACAACATCAATTGCTGGGATAGGCACTTGGCGACAAAAGATTTGCTACCGAATACCGGACCGTGAGCTACCTATGAATTCGACATCGCACCACACGCATATCGACAGCAGCTCTTTGAACCGAACCGCACTCAGTGCAACCGTGCATTGCTTGAGCGGCTGCGCCATCGGCGAGGGGTTCTACCCCGTTTCCGCGGA
>DCKU01000032.1 GCA_002320455.1 Salinisphaera sp. UBA1666 | reverse complement strand
CATATCTCATGACGACACGCCCTGCGCGCTATTCGGTGGCTTATCGCGGCTGATATTGGGTCCGCCGGTCGAGATGGCTAAACTGCGGGCATTCATTTAATCGCACTGCTAGAGCCGCCATGTCGCTGACCGATTCCACCATGATGCCGCTGGGCACCGCAGCCCCCGATTTCTCGCTGCCCGATACCGTTTCAGGCAAGCAGATGTCGTTTGCCGACGTCGCCGGCGAGCGCGGCACGCTGGTGATGTTTATTTGTAACCACTGCCCGTACGTGATTCACATCGCTCGTGAGCTGGCCGCCGTAGCCGCCGAATACGACCCGCGGGGCATCGGCTTCGTGGCGATCTCGTCCAACGACGTATCCGAACGCCCGGAGGACGGTCCGGAGGCCATGGCCGAGTTCGCCGAGGCCAATAACTTCATATTCCCGTATCTCTACGACGAGACACAGGACGTGGCCAAGGCCTACGACGCGGTCTGTACGCCGGACTTCTTCTTGTTCGACGGCAAGGGCCGCTGTGCCTATCGCGGCCAGTTCGACGGCTCGCGGCCGAAAAACGGTGAACCCGTGACGGGCGCCGATCTGCGAGCCTCGCTGGACGCGGTTCTGGAGGGCGACCCGATCCCCGAAGAAGCGCAGGTGCCCAGCCAGGGCTGCTCGATCAAGTGGAAGGCCGCCTGACGGAGACCGGGAGGACGAACATGCAAGCACGTGATTTGTATGATCTGCCGTGGAGCGGGCGCTGTCACTGCGGACACATCGGTTATGAGGTCACGGGCGCGCCGAAGTTCGTCTTTGCCTGTCACTGCACCGACTGCCAGCAGCTTTCAGCCAGTGCTTATGCCATCGGCATGCTGTTAGACAGTGAGGCGCTCGTCATCGATGAGGGCAAGCTCAGCGAATATGCCAAGACGGCCGACAGCGGCGTGATCAGCCGGCAGTACAGCTGCGGGCGGTGTAGCACCTGGCTTTACACCGCCAAGGACAATACGCCGGAGACCGTCATTCTACGGCCGTCCTCGTTGGATGATCGGGCCTGGGTACGACCGGTGGCTCAGATTTTTACCGACAGCGCCAGGCCCTGGGCGCTGCTGGCCACCGCGTTCAGCCTGCCCGGCAACGTCGAGGCCCCCGAGCGGCTCATTGAGGCGTTTGCGGCAAGCGATATTCGGCCCTCGACGCTGAAGTAGGCGGCTGGCCAAGCTTGGTTCGGCCAGGCCTGGTCCGGTCTGAGCCGGTCTGGCCTGGGCTGGCCTGGGCTGGCCTCAGGTTAAACGACCGAGCACCCGCCAGTAGTTGACCGGCATGAGCCGGGCGATCAACGAGATCAGTTTGGCATCGGTGCCGATCAGGCAGCGGCCTTTCTTCTTGGCCAGATCCGCAAAAATCGTCCGCGCGGCGGCTTCGGGCGTCGTGCGCGCCATCTTGTTCTTGAAATTATCGGCCAGCTTGGCCTGATTCTGATTGCCACGGTGATCGGTGTAGAACCGCGCCGAGTGGGCGATGGCGGTCTTAATGCCGCCGGGGTGTACACACATGACGTGCACGTTGGTTTCGCCCATTTCGATGCGCAGGGCTTCGGTGAATCCACGTACCGCGAACTTGGATGCGTTATAGGTGCCCTGCGACGGCACCGCCACCAGGCCAAACACGCTAGACAAGTTGACCAGCGCGGCATCCGGGTGCTTGGCCAGATCCGGTAGGAACGCCTTGCTGCCATGGACCACGCCCCAGAAGTTGATGCCCATGATCCACTCGAAATCCTCGTAGGAGGCGTCAACCAGCATCTGCATGTGCGCCACACCTGCATTGTTGATCACGAGATCCACTTGGCCAAAGCGCTCGATCACATGATCGCGAAATGCCTGCATCGCGTCGCGATCGGCAACGTCGACGCGCTGAGTCAGCACGTCGGCTGACCCGCAGGCCGCGCGCGTTGTCTCTAGGCCGTCTTCGGAGATATCGCAGAGCGCAAGGCGTGCCCCCTGGGCCGCCGCCTGCTCGGCCAGACAGGCGCCGATGCCGGATGCGGCGCCGGTAATGACCACTACGCGGTTGTTGAGATCTTTCATGCGCTTTCTTCCAATCGATCCGACGGGTGTTCTGTATTCTGACAATAGCCGTTGTCAGATTGGTTTGACAACGTTTCATGTCAGAATAGGGCGATGAGCGACGCGTCTTTACAAGCCAGCACGGCCGCCGGTCGTGACTATGCCGGCCAGAGCCTCGACGAGCGCCGGGCGCAGCGCCGCCAGGCGCTGATCGACGCCGGCGAAGTGATATTCGGCGATCAAGGCTTTCGAGCGGCCACGGTCAAGGCAATCTGTCGCCAGGCCGGGCTGACCGAGCGTTATTTTTACGAGTCTTTTTCCAACAGCGAGGCGCTGTTCGCGGCCGTCTATAAAACGCTGGTCGCGGCAATCGAGCAGGACATGCGCTCAGCGCTGGCCGCGGCGCCGACCGACGCAGATGCGATGGCCGACGCAGCCCTGCGGGTCTATTTCTCTTATATGGCGCGCCCGCGCGTCGCACGCATCGTGCTGATTGAGATCTTTGGCATCAGCCCGTCGATTGATCGCACGTACCGAGCAGCCACGCTCAAGTTTGCCGAGCTTACGGAAGAGCTTACCGGGCGCCTGTTCGATGCCAGCCTGCTCGACGGACAGGGCGCGCGGTCGCGGCTGGTGGCGATGGGGCTCGTGGGCTCGACTATCCATATCGCTATGTACTGGAATCTCAACGGCTATCGAGAGTCGCTGGATGAAGTCGTCGGCTCAGCGCTGGCACTCTATCGAGCCATGGCAGCGTCGATGGACGCTGCCGCGGCCGATAAAAGCTGACACAGTCGCGCGATATGTAAGCTAGGGAAGCGCTGCATAACCTTTCGCGGGTCGCGTTCGCCTAGAAAATCAACTTGGGCACAGACGGCGCGGCAAGGCGTCCAGGCGCAGCGCC
>DCKU01000173.1:7942-8070 GCA_002320455.1 Salinisphaera sp. UBA1666 | reverse complement strand
CATGTGCTGGCCACCCAGACGCTGCCTCAGGCCCGCTCCAAGACCATGCTGGTGCGCGTGGACGGCCAAACCGCGCCGGGTATCTCCGGCAAGGACATCATGCTGGCCATCATCGGCAAGATCGGCAC
>DCKU01000173.1:7341-7545 GCA_002320455.1 Salinisphaera sp. UBA1666 | reverse complement strand
TGCAACATGTCGATCGAGGCCGGCGCCCGCGCTGGCATGGTCGCCGTGGACGACAAGACCATCGACTACATGCGCGGGCGCAACTATGCGCCCGAGGGCACCAACTGGGACGTCGCCGAAGCCTATTGGCGCACGTTGGTCTCCGATGACAACGCCGAATACGACCGCGTGGTCACCCTGGACGCCGCCGAGATCGCCCCGCAG
>DCKU01000173.1:6631-7037 GCA_002320455.1 Salinisphaera sp. UBA1666 | reverse complement strand
CGCCGCCGAGATCGCCCCGCAGGTGACCTGGGGCACCTCGCCGGAGATGGTCGGTCCCGTGACGGCCCGCGTGCCGGACCCGGCCGATGCGCGCGACGACACCCAGGCACGCGCCTGGCGCCGGGCGTTGGAATACATGGATCTGACGCCCGGCGTGCCCATGACCGAGATCATGTTGGACAAGATCTTCCTGGGCTCGTGTACCAACGCTCGAATCGAAGACCTGCGGGTGGCCGCTAAGTACATCGAAGGCCGCAAGATCGCCCCCAACATCAAGCTGGCCATGGTCGTGCCGGGGTCGGGCCTGGTGAAACTCCAGGCCGAGAAAGAAGGGCTGGATGCAATTTTCAAGGCCGCGGGCTTCGAGTGGCGCGATGCCGGCTGCTCGATGTGTCTGGGCATGAAC
>DCKU01000173.1:6080-6277 GCA_002320455.1 Salinisphaera sp. UBA1666 | reverse complement strand
CTCGACCTCCAACCGCAACTTCGAAGGTCGCCAGGGCAAAGGCGGGCGCAGCCATCTGGTCAGCCCGGCGATGGTCGCCGCCGCCGCGATCTATGGCCATTTCGTGGACATCCGCGAGCTGGACGTCACGGCGTGAGTGCTGCCCCTGCGGCAGACGATCGCGACTGGTCGGCGGCGGATTATGGCCGTCACGCCGG
>DCKU01000173.1:5382-5757 GCA_002320455.1 Salinisphaera sp. UBA1666 | reverse complement strand
TTCGTGATTGATCAAGCAGCCGATCTCATCGATTGGCTGGCCCCGCGTGCCGGCGAGCGTGTGCTGGATCTAGGCTGCGGCGACGGCCTCATGAGCCGGCGGCTGGCCGAGCGCGGGGTCGATGTGACCGGCATCGATGCCAGTCCGGCCATGGTCGAGGCTGCCGTCGCGCGCGGTGTTTCCGCCCACGTGGTCGATGCCCAGGCATTGTCGGCCGCCAGCACTCTGGCAACGGACTATGACGCCGTGTTTTCCAACGCGGCGATTCACTGGATGGCGCGCGCGCCCGATGCGGTGCTGCAGAGCGTTTATGCACGCTTGAAAGCCGGCGGTCGATTCGTGGCCGAGTTCGGCGGCGAAGGCAATATCGCGCCC
>DCKU01000173.1:0-5085 GCA_002320455.1 Salinisphaera sp. UBA1666 | reverse complement strand
GGCGGCGAAGGCAATATCGCGCCCCTGCACGCAGCACTGCGTGACGAGGCAGCCGCCCGCGGACATGACGCCGACCCGATCGATCCGTGGTTTTTCCCGAGTGAGGCCGACTATCGCCGGCGTCTGGTACGCGCCGGTTTCACGGTTGAGCGCTGTGTCTCATTCGAGCGTCCCACACCGCTGGCGGGCGAGCTGGCGGACTGGATCTATACGCTGGCCCGGCCGTTCGTTACAGCGTTTGATGCAGGCGCTGCGCGCGATGACTACGTGGCCGCGGTGGTTGGCCGCCTTCGCCCAACGCTGTCTGATGCCCAAGGCCATTGGCAACTTCCTTACGTGCGGCTGCGTTTTGTCGCCCGCAAACCCGATTAGGACTCACCCATGCAAGCATTCACGATTCATGAAGGCCTGGTCGCGCCGCTGGAGCAATCCAACGTCGATACCGACGCCATCATCCCCAAGCAGTATCTGAAATCCATCCGCAAAACCGGTTTCGGGCCCTATCTGTTCGACGATATGCGCTATCTGGACGCAGGCGGCCTGGACGTCGATGTGGCCGACAGGCGTGAGAACACGGACTTCGTGTTGAACCAGGATCCCTGGCGTGGCGCGTCGATCTTGCTTACACGCGAGAATTTCGGCTGTGGATCGTCGCGTGAGCACGCAGTCTGGGCGCTGGAAAACTTTGGCTTTCGTGCGGTTATCGCGCCGAGTTTTGCCGATATCTTCTACAACAACTGTTTCAAGAATGGCGTGCTGCCCATCGTACTTGACGCTTCCGAGGTCGATGCGCTGTTTGAGGCCGCCAAGGACCCGGCCGGTCTGACGCTTCGAATCGATCTCGAGGCCCAACAGATCAGTCAGGCCAGCGGGCCAAGTTATACGTTCGAGGTCGATGCCCATCGCCGCGCCAGCATGCTTGAGGGGCTGGACCACATCGGCGAAACCTTGAAGCATGCAGACGCAATCCGCGCCTACGAGCAGCGGCGACAAGCCGAAAAGCCGTGGCTGTTTCGTGAGCTTTGATTTAAAACGTCCCGTCATACGGATAAGCGCGGCGCCAAGCCTGGTTCTTGTAGGTGTGTCGGCATCCGCGGTCTGCACCTGACACGGCAATTACGCGACTCGTGTGACCGCATCGATTTGCGGTGTGTGGCGCCGGCCGGCCACGCTCTGTAGCCAGCCTCAGACAATCTCTTTTTAAAGGACGCAAGATGACGTCACGTATTCTGGTGATGCCCGGCGACGGCGTCGGGCCCGAGATCTGTCGCGAAGCCGTTCGCGTGCTCGACGTGCTGGCCGCCGATCATGACCTGGACATCGAGCTGGACGAGGCGCCGATCGGCGGCGCGGCCGTCGACGCCGCCGATGATCCGCTGCCCGAGGAATCGCTGGCCGCGGCGCGTTCGGCCGATGCCATCCTCTTCGGCGCCATCGGCGGGCCGAAATGGGATCGCCACCCCCGCGCCAAGCGCCCGGAATCCGGCCTGCTGCGGCTCAGATCCGAGCTCGGCCTGTTTGCCAATCTGCGTCCGGCCATTTTGTATTCGCAGCTGGCCCATGCCTCCGCGCTCAAGCCCGAGGTCGTGGCCGGTCTGGATATCATGATCGTGCGCGAGCTGACCGGCGGCATCTATTTCGGCAAGCCGGCCGGCCAGGGCACGACCGAGGCCGGAAAGCGCGAAGCCTGGAACACCATGCGCTACGACGAAGACGAGATCGAGCGTATCGGACGCCGTGCCTTTGAGATCGCACGAGCTCGTGGCGGGCGGCTTTGCAGCGTCGATAAGGCCAATGTGTTGAATGTCTCGCAGCTCTGGCGCGACGTGATGAACGAGCTGGCCGGCGACTATCCTGACGTCGAGCTGACGCATATGTACGTCGACAACGCGGCCATGCAGCTCGTGCGCTCGCCCAAGCAGTTCGACACGATCGTGACCACCAATCTGTTCGGCGACATTCTCTCTGATGCAGCGGCCATGCTCACCGGCTCGATCGGCATGCTGCCGTCGGCCGCGCTCGATGCCCAGGGGCGCGGCATGTATGAGCCGGTCCACGGCAGCGCGCCGGATATCGCCGGCCAGGGTGTCGCCAACCCGCTGGCGACTATTCTCTCAGTGGCGATGATGCTGCGGTATACGCTGGCCCGCGGGGACCTGGCGGACAAGGTCGAGGGGGCCGTCGGCGCGGTGTTGGACCGGGGCCTGCGAACCCGCGACATCATGGACGACGAAACCCAGGTGGCCAGCACCCAAGAGATGGGAGGCGCGATCGCGGATATGCTAAGTTCAGCCTAACTGCCTGATCGCAAAGACAACGCCAACGCATCGGGCTTCAAAACGATGGGGGACGGCTGTGCCACGGCGTTTGAAACAGCGGGGTGTTTGCAGCGCGCGATTTCGTGCGTTCGCCGCCACGATCGCGGTGGTCGTAGCCGCCGCACCGAGCGCTGCTCAGGCGCTGGCATTTGGCTCGCTGTCTGTTCGTTCGGCCCTGAATGAACCGTTTTCCGCGGTTTTCGATCTGCGCGACGTCGGCGCCACGAGTGCGATCGATGTCGGCATGGCGTCGGCCGAACGATTCAGGGCCTTGGGGTTGCCGCGGCCGGCGGTTATTGATCGGCTCCGCTTCAGCGGGCAAACCGTCGACGATGATCGGGTGCGCGTCACGGTTACAAGCCGCGAGCCGATCAACGAGCCGTTCATTTCGTTTATCGTGCGCGTAGCGACAAGTGACGGCACCGAACTTCACGAATACACCGGATTTCTCGACCCGGCGCGCGACCGGTCGACAGCGTCACGAATGTCGTCGCCCGAAAGCGTTGCGCTCACCGCCCAAGCGCAGGCAACGGCTCGCGCGCCCGGCCCGCAAACCTATCGAGTCGTCGCCGGAGACACGCTTTGGCGTATCGCCACGCGTTTCCAGCCCGACAGCGCCAGCGTTGAACAAACAGCGCTGGCGATCTATCGCACCAACCCGGACGCTTTTAGCGGCAGCGCCGCGTCGTTACAGCGCGGCGCGCGGCTGGAAATCCCCGCGGCGGGGCATATTCGTAACGTAGACGCAATCGTCGCCGAACGCGCGATTGCCACGGCAAGCCCGCCTGCCGAAAGCGCGAACGGTGTGTCCGAGGCTGGCACGACCGCCAGCGGGGTGCTGCCGCCCGCGCCGGAAACGCTGTCATCGGCGCCGACAACCGCCACCCCGGAGCCGGTCGAGACTGATACGACGCGCCCGGCGATCACACCGGCGGCCACGCCCGATGAGGCATTTGGCACGCTGGTCGCCGGCATCGACACGCCGTGGCCAAAGCCGGCCGAGCGGCCAGCACCGTCGCCATCCCCGGCCTCATCCACGATTGCGCCTGCGACAACCGAGGCGGGCACCGCGCCGGCGTCTTCGAGTGGCGTTTCATCGGCGGCGGCTGAATCTAGTAGCGGGCCCGGTTTGTTTCGCACCCGCAATATCATCGTCGCACTCTTGTTGTTCTTGGTGGCCATGCTCTTGCTGCGCCGACGGGAACAACAACGCAACGCGGCGGCGCCCGAGCCCTCTGGCATTAGACCGCCACGCAAGTCCGCATACGAAAAAAGAACAGAGCGCCCGCGCGCTGCGGCCACTGCCACCGACGCACCGGCGTGGCTGACCGGGGCGGCTGCCAAAAAGAAGCCGGCCAAGACAGCGCCTGGGGCCGACGACAACCACGGCCTGGGCCGTACCGCAGCGTCGATCCCAACGCCTAGCGGGCCGATGACAGATACAGAGGAAAGATCGTCGACGGCGACGGCGGCCCGAGCGCGCCCGCCGAGCGCCGAGGCCGAGGCCGAGCCGCCACCGCTGACGTTCCAGCCGACCACGATCCGCCCGACGCCGCGGCGACACGATCAAGGCGGCCAGGCCGATGCGCTTGTCTTTGATGCCGCAACCAGCGGCGGCGGGGCGCCTGCACGGTCGTCAGCCGCCCAGCACTCGCCTGCGGTCGCGCCGTTCTCGCCGGCCGACAGCGCACCCAAGACGTCGTGGATCGATCCGGCGGCCTTCGACCTGTACGATACGCCGCCTCCGGATTTCCCCCAAGATACCGATGCGCCCGCCGATGACAGCATGGAGATACGCCTTGATCTGGCGCGCATGTATATCGAGATGGCCGACGCCGAGTCGGCCCGTGAGCTCTTGGCTGAGGTACAGGCGGAAGGCAACGAGGCTCAACAGCAGGCCGCAGCAGGGCTTCTATCCGAGATCGGCGCCTGAGCGCCTGCCTGCCGGGAGCTGGTGATGCGCTGGGCAGCCTGTATCGAATACGACGGCACGGCCTATCACGGCTGGCAGTCACAGCCGCACGCAGCCAGCGTGCAGGATACGCTGGAAAGCGCGCTGTCCAAGGTGGCCAATGCCCCGATCCGCGTGGTCTGCAGTGGGCGCACCGATACCGGCGTTCACGCCGAGGGCCAGATCGTACATTTCGATACGAACGCCGTGCGCCGTGATCGCAGCTGGTTGCTGGGCACGAATCGCTATCTGCCGGACGATATAGCCCCGCAGTGGTTCGTGGCCGTTCCGGATACGTTCCACGCACGTTTTCAAGCAGTGGCTCGCAGCTATCGCTACTGGCTGATGGATCGCGATGCGCCCTCCGCACTGTGGCGTAATCGGGTATGGCACGTGCATCGACGTCTGGACCATGACGCGATGCATGCCGCAGCCGGGCATCTGTTGGGGCGCCATGACTTCAGCGCGTTTCGCGCGGCCGGCTGCCAGGCCAAGACGCCCGTGCGCCAGGTTCAGCACATCGGCGTCACGCGAGAGGGCGACTGGCTGCGGGTAGATATTCGCGCCAACGCATTCTTACATCACATGGTGCGCAATATCGTGGGCACGCTGGCAGTCATCGGCCGCGGCGAAGCCGATACCGACTGGACGGCGAGGCTTCTGGCCGGCGGCGATCGTCGCCGCGCCGGCATGACCGCGCCGGCCGGCGGTCTGTCGCTGCGACACGTCACCTATCCAGCGGATGCACCGCTGCCCTAAGGAAGCTCTGCACAACCTGTCGCGGTCGCGCCGGGTGCTTTGCGCGTGGCTGGCGAG
>DCKU01000066.1 GCA_002320455.1 Salinisphaera sp. UBA1666 | reverse complement strand
CAACCGATCGGGTCCAGCTCAGATCTCGACGCCCTGCTCGGCCAGAAACGGCGCGACCCACTCATAGCCGTGCTCCACGATGATCGTGGGGTTGCAGCGGTCCATGAGGGTGACGCCCTGGGCACGGGCGGCCCGCATGAAATCGCAGAAATAGGGATTCATCTCCGGAGAGCCGCCGGTCACGTCCAGCGTTTTAATCCCCTGGGCGGCCATGAACGATAGCGCATCTTGCATGGTGGGCCAGTCCATCAGCTCGGTGCGCTTGGGCCCGGCTTCGACGTGGCAATGGGTACAGGCGATGTTGCACAGATAGCCCAGATTCATCTGCAGCGTGTGCAGGCGCGCCCGCCGTATCGCGGGAAAATCGGTCGCAGGGGCGATATCGTCGAGTGTTTCTGCCATGACGCAGGGTCTCGGGTCACTCAAGGCAATGACCGCGAGTCTATCAGCCCGACTCGGCCGCGGAGTTGAATCGCGGCCGCCGCGCTTTCATGCTCGCAGCCATTAACGCCCTAATCGATATCGCCATGCCACATACCTACCCCGGCCATTTCCCGGCAACCCGCCTACGCCGCGCCCGCGCGGCCGATTTTTCGCGCCGCCTGGCGCGCGAGAATCGCCTCACGCGCGACGATCTCATCTATCCGATCTTCGTGACCGAGGGCGAGTCGGTCGAGATCAAGGCCATGCCCGGCCAGAAGCGACACACACTGACCGGCCTGGCCGACGAGATCGACGAGGTCGTCGCTCTGGGCATACCCATGGTCGTGCTGTTTCCGGTCATCGACCCCGACAAGAAGACCGCCGAGGCTGAGGAAGCCGCCAACCCCGAGGGCCTGATTCCTGCCGCGATTCGCCAGATCAAGGCACGCCACCCCGAGCTCGGCGTGATGACCGATGTGGCACTTGATCCCTATACCAGCCACGGCCAAGACGGCGTGATCGATGAGGCCGGCTATGTCATCAACGATGCGACCATCGAGATCCTGGTCGCCCAGACGCTGGCCCATGCGGACGCCGGCGTGGATATCGTCTCGCCCTCGGACATGATGGACGGGCGTATTCAGGCCATGCGTCACGCGCTGGAAGACGCCGGGCATATCAACACCGTGATCATGTCCTATGCCGCCAAGTTCGCATCCAGCTATTACAACCCGTTTCGCGAGGCGCTCGGCTCGGCGGGCAATCTCGGCAAAGCCGACAAGCGCACCTATCAAGTCGACCCGGCCAACGGCGACGAGGCCATGCGCGAGGTGGCGCTCGATCTAAAGGAAGGCGCCGACATGGTCATGGTCAAGCCGGGCATGCCTTACCTGGACATCATCCACAGGGTGAAGACCGAGTTCGGCGTACCCACCTTTGCCTATCACGTCTCCGGCGAGTACGCGATGCTCAAGGCCGCCATCGACAACGGCTGGCTGGACGAGCGGGCGGCGGTCATGGAGTGCCTGCTGTCGTTCAAGCGCGCCGGCTGTGACGGCATCTTGACCTACTTCGCCAAGGACGCGGCCCGCTGGCTGGCCGAGGACTGATGACGCGCCGTATTCTCGTCGTCGGCCCGTCCTGGATCGGCGATATGGTCATGGCCCAGAGCCTGTTCATGGACCTGCGCAACCGCCTGCCGGACGCCGTCATCGATGTGCTGGCGCCGCCCGTCACCGCGGCCCTGGTCGCGCGCATGCCCGAAGTCGACGCCGCGGTGACAAGCGAGATCCGCCACGGCGAATTCGCTTGGGCCAAGCGCCGGGTCGAGGGCGCGCGACTGCGAGAGCGCGGCTACGACCAGGCGATCGTACTCCAGCGCAGTGCCAAGGCGGCGCTGGTGCCGTGGCTGGCCGGCATTGACCGGCGCACCGGCGTACGCGGCGAGCTGCGCTACGGGCTGATCAACGATGTCCGGCGTATCGACGTCGCGCGTTATCCGCTGAAAGCCGAGCACTATGCCTTGCTCGGCCTGGACAGCGCCGACGATACCCTTGCGCCGATCCGCTTTCCGCGGCTTGCCGTGGACCCGAGCAACCAGTCCGCGCTCATCGAGCGGTTTGCACTGGATCTCGACCGGCCGATCGTCGGCTTTGCGCCGGGGGCGGCCTACGGCCCGGCCAAGGCCTGGCCGGCCGCTCACTATGCCGAGCTGGCCGCGCGTCTGGACGCGCTGGGCTGGGCCTGCTGGATCTTCGGCAGCCAGGCCGATCGCGATCTGGCCGACGCCATGAAGGCCGCAGCCCCGCGCCACGGCGTGGATTTCTCGGAACAGACCGCGCTTACCGACGTCGTGGATCTGGCGGCTCTGGCCACGCATTTCGTGGGCAACGACACGGGCATCATGCATCTGGCCAGCGCCGCCGCGCCCAGCGTGATCGGGCTCTATGGCTCGACCGATCCGGACTATGCGCCGCCGCTGGCAGCGAGTGCCCAGCGGCTCTGGCGCGGCATGGACTGTTCGCCCTGTCGCCAGCGCCACTGTCCCTTTGGCCATCAGGCCTGTCTGGCCGATATGTCGGTCGACGACGTTTTTACCGCCTGCACGCAACCGGGCGTGTCGGCTATCAAAAGCCTGCACACGGCCCATGGGTATCACTGATCGCTTGTCGTTGCAGCCGGCCTTGGTCACAGTACCCGCCCATTTCACTGACGCCGCGTCATGACCGATGCCTATGCCGTAATCGGCCATCCCGTCGAGCACAGCCGCTCGCCGGATATTCATGCCCTGTTCGCTCGCCAGACCGGGCAGGACATCTCGTATGTGCGCCGCGCGGCGCCGGTTGACGGTTTCGAGGCCTCGGCGGATGCGTTTTTCGCCGCAGGCGGCGCCGGGCTTAACGTCACACTGCCCTTCAAGCAAGCTGCTTTCGAATGGGCCGATGCGCTGACCCCGCGGGCTCGCGCAGCGGGCGCGGTCAATACCCTGATGGCCGACGCTGGGCAGATCCTGGGCGACAACACCGACGGCGCCGGTCTGGTGGCCGATCTGACGCAGCGCCTGGCCCTGCCGCTGGCCGGCAGGCAGGTCTTGATCCTGGGCGCAGGCGGGGCCGTGCGCGGCGTGGTGCCGAATCTGCTGGCGGCCGGCGTCGCGCGTGTGACCATTGCCAATCGCACGCTGTCCAAGGCCGATGCTATTGCTGCGGCCTGCCAGGACTCGGGCGAAGTCGCCGCCTGTAGCCTGGATACAGCGCCGTTCGATGCCGACCTGGTCATCAACGCGATCTCCTCGGGCCTGGCCGGCGACATGCCGGATGTCGATGCTCGGATACTCGCCCGTGCCGGCGCCGTCTACGACATGCTCTACGCCGATACGGCCACGCCGTTCCTGCGCTGGGCGGCCGCACAGGGCGTCACCGGACGTGATGGCTTTGGCATGTTGGTCGAGCAAGCTGCCGAATCGTTCGCGCTCTGGCGCGGCGTGCGCCCGGATACCGCCGTAGTGCTATCCGCCCTTCGCGGGTCGTAACCGTTACAATACGGTTATGAGTGCACAACACGCCCGCCGACTCGATCATATCGTGCGCGCCGACAGGCCCGACGAACTGCTGGACCCGGAAACCCATGCCCGGCAATACAGCACGGTCCGCAAGGCCCACGAAACCGAGCTGATCGAGGACTACGTCGAGCTAATCGGCGATCTGATCGACGCCAAGGGCGAGGCCCGAGCGGTCGAGATCGCCCAGCGCATGGGCGTGACCCAGGCCACCGTCGGCAAGATGATCCGACGCATGACCGAAGCCGGCCTGGTCACCAGCCAGCCCTATCGCTCGATCTTTCTCACCGACGCCGGCCGCGAGATGGCGCGAGTCTCGCGTGAGCGACATATCGTGGTGTTGCGTTTTCTACGCGCGCTGGGCGTGGCCGAGGCCACCGCGCGCCAGGATGCCGAAGGCATGGAGCATCACGTCAGCGACGAAACGCTGGATATCCTGCGGGCGTTTGCCGAGCAGCGTGGCCGATAACGCGCTCGCGGACTGGCCTACTAGTGCGCCCGAGGCCCGGGCGCTACAGGACCGTATCCGACCCGACGTGCGGGTCACGCCGCTCGCCGGGCCGGTTCATACGGTGGCCGGCGTGGATATCGGCTTCGAGGACGGCGGCGCAACAACCCGTGCGGCAGTCGTGGTCTTTGACGCGACGACCCGCAAGCCGATCGACGAAGCCCTGACACGCACGCCGACGCGCATGCCGTATGTCCCCGGGCTGTTGTCGTTTCGCGAAGTGCCGGGCGCGCTGGCCGCACTTGACGAGCTGGCCGCCCCACCCGATCTGCTCATGGTCGACGGCCACGGCATCGCCCACCCCAAACGCCTGGGTGTAGCCACGCATCTGGGACTGGCCAGCGGGCTGCCCTCGATCGGCGTGGCCAAGAAGCGTCTGGTGGGCAAGCACGAGCCGGTTCCGGAGACCCGGCTGGCCTGGACGCCACTGTACGATCAACGCGGTACGACCGGTCAGCGCGAGACCATCGGGCGCGTATTGCGCTCCCGCGAGCGTGTGAAACCCATTTTTGTCTCGCCCGGTCATCGCACGGACTTCGACGACGCCCTGGCCTGGTGTACCCACTTTCTGACCCGCTATCGTCTGCCCGAGACCACGCGAGCGGCCGACAAGCTTGCCTCGCGGCGCTAGGGCGTGTCGTCATATCTCATGACGACACGCCCTGGGGCCAACAATTCAGCGTCGTCCTGCAACTGTTAAGCTGTTTTATGGTCTGATTCTATTCGTACATAAATGCACGACAGGTTTTCTATGATCAAACGTCTTTCCACCATCGGTCTACTCGCACTGTCTGCCGTGTCGTTCACGGGTGTGGCCGTGGCGGCTGACAACTCGGGCAGCAACGGCCAGGCGCAGCAGCTGATGCAGGGCTATCGCTCCGATGCCCAGCAGCTCAAGAAAATCCACGACGACACGATCGACAACAATCCCGAGCTGGCCCAGCAGCAAAAAGCCTTCGAACAGCAGGTCAAAAACGCTGTGAAGGATCAGGGCTATGACGTGGATGCCGGCCAAAAGCGCATGGAGAAATACGCCCAACAGCTCCAGAACAAGGACCTGTCGGACGACAAGCGCAAGGCCGTGATGCAGAAGTTCCAGCAGGAGCGTCAGAAGATGGTCAAGGCCCGCAACGCGGCCATGCAGCAGCCGGAAATCAAGCAGGCCGGCCAGAAGCTGCAGCAGAGCACCATTCAGGCGATGAACGCCCAGAACGACAAGACTGACAAGATCATCTCGGACATGAAGTCCAAGCGGTCGCAGCTGCAGCAGCAGATGGGCAACAAGGGCGGCAGCCAGATGGGCGGCGCCGCGACGGGTCAGTAAGTCTCTGCCCGATAAGCAAGCCCCAAGGCCCGGCGTTATCGCCGGGCTTTTTTATGTCCGTGGTTAACGGGGCATGTGGCTACAACAGGCCACCCTCTAGGCATACGCATACTCGCCGCCGCGCGATAAGGCCTGCTTGTAGGCTGGCCGGGCATGAATACGGTCCACGAAAGCCAAAAGCTGCGGGTGCCGGTCGTTGCGCAATACCCCGCGCGCCGCAGCGGCTTCGACGGGGAAACTGAGCATCACGTCGGCGGCCGTGAAGCTATCGCCCACGAACCACGGGTGTGCGGCCAGGCAGGACTCCAGATAATCGAAGTGCAGTGCCTGCTGCGGACGGATGAACTGTTTTTTCACCTGACCGGCGATGGCCTTGGCGACGGGCTTGGCCAATAGCGGCGCCCGGGTCTCCACGCTATCGAAGACCAGCTGCAGCAACAGCGGCGGCATCAGCGAGCCCTCGGCATAATGCAGCCAGTACTGGTAACGCTCGTACTCGGGCGTGCCCACCTCGGGCGCCAGACGTCCCTGGCCGTGACAACGCACCACGTAATCCACGATATGACCGGTCTCAGCCACAACGTTCGTGTCGTCGGTGATGACCGGGGATTTACCCAGCGGGTGGACACGCTTGAGCGATGCCGGGGCCAGATACGTCGCCCGATCGCGCTCATAGCGCACGACTTCATAGTCTAGTTCCAGCTCTTCGAGCAGCCAGAGCACGCGCTGTGAGCGCGAGTCGGCCAGGTGATGCACAGTAATCATAAGACGTCCGGTTATAAGCCTGTCATCAGACTACGCGAACCTTAGAGCCTGTTGCTGTGTCGTACGAGCGCCGCGTTGGCGCGCCTAGCCGGCCGCGCGCATGCCGCCTCCGCCGCCGGGTCCGGTCGGCGGCTGCCAGATGTTGCGCACCGCCTGTCGCCCGGCCGCGGGGAAACCGTCGACGAAGCGTAGCCGCATGCCGGAACCGCGTCCCTTGCACTCGATTGCGCCGCGGCGGATATCGAACAACGCGAGCACCTCGGGCAGCTCACGCAGAAAACGCTGGGGCGCGTGGCCGCGCTCGACGTGGACTTGGCCGGCCGTGTTGATACGCAGCCGAAAGTTCAAGCGAAACCGGTCGAGCATATTGGCGCTGTCCTGATCGGCGTGTCAGAGTCTTGTCATCAAGCATGACGTTGGCACTATGAGCGATCAAGACGCCGTCAGAGTCGACAAATGGCTATGGGCGGCCCGATTCTTCAAGACCCGCAGCCTGGCCACGACCGCTATCAAGGGCGGCCATATCGAGCTGGACGGCCACAAGGCCAAGGCCAGCGCCGCTGTTCGTGCCGGCCAGATGCTCAGAATCAAAAAAGGCGAGCAGCGCTTCGAAGTCGAGGTGGTTGACGTAGCCGACAAACGCGGCCCGGCGACCCAGGCCGAACAGCTCTATCGGGAAACGCCAGAGAGCCAGGGCCGCCGCGCAGACGCTGCCGCCGAGCGACGCGCCGCCCGCCTGGCCATGCCCCGCCCGGATTCCCGGCCCGACAAGAAATCGCGCCGCCGACTGCGGCGTTTCAAGCAGGGCGACGACGCGGGCTAGCTCCACAGACCCTAGGGCGCGTCGTTATAAGATAAGACGGCGCATCGGCG
>DCKU01000169.1 GCA_002320455.1 Salinisphaera sp. UBA1666 | reverse complement strand
GAGGTTATGCAGAGCTTCCCTAATCAGACTCGGTGGAGGCCACGTCTTGTGCGATCAGCAAGCTGCAATCCAGTCGGTCGAGCAATGAGGCCCCGACCGAGCCCTGCCACCAACGCGACAGTACGCCGCGGCGTGCATGACCCACGATGACCAGGTCGGCGCTCAACTCCTCGGCGTAGCGCGCGATCTGATGGGCCGGCTCGCCCACGCGAATCTGGCCGTCGGCCGGAATACCGGCATCGGCCAGCGCGGCCACGCCTTCGGCCAAAATCCGCTCTACCCGCTCGCGCTCTGATTGATACATGCTCTCGGTATAAAAACCCTCGGCCGCCGCCACGGCCCCGGTCAGAGGCACGACCGCCAGCAGCGTGACCGACACGCCGTCACCGCGCAGAAGCGACAAGCTGCGCTGGAGCGCGATCCGCCCCTGGTCGCTGCCGTCATAGGCCAGAAGAATGGTCTTGAAGTGCTGCATGACGTACCACCGGCTGTTCTGTCGTGTGCCCTGTCGATTTAACACCAGGAACGGGCGGCATGTCTTTGCGTCGATAGTCGGTTCCAGGGCGTGCCGTCGTATCTTATGACGACACGCTCTAGCCTCGCCGGGTCTATAACCCGGCGAGGCGCTGCTCGAGTTCAGCTTGTTCGATCAGCTCGGCGACTCGTGCCTGATTCGCACGCGCCATGGGCGCGCCGTCGACGAGACTGCGCGGGGCCTCGCGGATATCGGTTTCAGAAAACAGTGTTGCTTCGAAGCCGTGTTCGCCGGCCACAAAGCGAAACGCCGGGTAATAGCGATAGCCTTCGGCAAAACGAAGGCGACGCTCGACAATTTCGAACGGGATGCCCTGTTGGTCCAGAAACAGATCAAAGCTCTCAGAATGTTCGGCAAACACATGCAACTGGATATCCGAATGCGCGTTGGCGAGCCCCGAGAGCACGTCGCCGACCAGGCGCGGTTTAAACGCGGCCATCAGCTTCATCGCCGACAGCGCCGCCCGGCGCATGGCGTCCAGCTCGGCCGGTTGGTCGTCACCGGCGAACAGACGTTGATGCTCGGCCAGCGCGGTCTCGATCTCGACGTTTTTCGGCAGGATCGAGTTCCGCGCGTCGATTCCCAGCTGCTGCGCGGCTTTCTGTTTGGCCACGCGAAAATCGCGGATACCCTGCTCGGCCATCAGTTTGGCCGCCACTTGGGCCATCTGTTGCCGTTGGGCGGTCTGTTTACGCGCGCTGGCCATGAAGGTCGTCTCTTTGTCGGTGACAGAACAATGGGCGTGTCGTGCGCGGGCGAAACTTCGAATCCACCCGCGCGACTTGAGCCGTAGCCGGCGCGACAATGAGGGCCTATTAGCACCTCCCGCTTGCGACGTGCTGACAGGCCCTAGAACAGCTGCTCGACCTCATTGGTCGAATTGTCGGGGCCGGCTCGCTCGGCCTGTTCGCGGCTGGGCACCTCATCCGGCCGGAAGATCTCTGACATGCCCGAGCCGTCGAGCGAACGCTGGCCGTTGGCTGGATTGATCATCACGGTGACAAGATCCTCGGGCTTCGGCGGAATAGCTTCGGGCATCCCTTTAAGTGCCTGGCCCATGAAATCGACCCACATCGGCAGGGCCGCATGGCCGCCGGTTTCGGCGTTGCCCATGGGTGTCACGGTATCGAAGCCGACCCAGCTGATCGCCACGAGATTGGCGTTGAATCCAACAAACCAGGCATCGATCTGGTCGTTGGTGGTGCCTGTTTTGCCGGATAGATCATCCCGTCCCAGCTTGAGTGCGCCGCGTCCGGTGCCGTGCCGGATCACATCGCGCATCATATCGCCCACGATATAGGCGTTGTCGGCCTCGATGACCCGCGGTGCCAAGTTGTCGGCGTCCAGCGGCTGGCCGTTCTCGTCGATCATCGGGCAGTCAAAGATATCTTCACAGGCCAGTTGGGGCTTGGCCTGGTATTCGACCTCGCCGTGCCCGTTCTCGATGCGCTGGATGAAATACGGCTCGACGCGAAAACCTTCGTTGGCGAAGACCGAATAGCCCTGGGCCATCTGCAGCGGCGAAAATGCCGCCGTGCCCAGCGCCAACGACAAATTATGCGGCATCTGGTCGGCCGGCAGGCCGAAACGGCTGACGTAATCGATGGTGTTGCCCACGCCGACGCGGCGCAGCACGCGAATAGATACCAGGTTGCGCGAGTGTACGAGCCCTTCACGCAGGCGCGTCGGCCCGTAAATACGCCCGGAATAGTTCTGCGGCCGCCAGGCCTTATCCAGGCTCGGCGAGTCGTAGACCACAGGCGCGTCATTGACCAGAGTGGCGGCGGTAAAGCCGTGGGCCAGCGCGGCACTGTAGAGAAACGGCTTGAACGACGAGCCGGGCTGGCGTCGTGCCTGGATCGCCCGGTTGTACTTCGACAGGTTGTAATCGAACCCGCCGACGAGCGCCTCGATCGCCCCGGTGTGCGGATCCATGGCCACCAGCGCGCCCTGGACCTTGGGAATCTGGGCCAGCGTCCACGGCTTATCCTTGGAACCGGTATAGGCCAGACGTACCACATCCCCGCGCTCGGCCAGTTTGGCCGCAGAGCGCCCGGACGACAGCCACGGCATCTGGGACGCGCCTAGCGTGATCTGGCCGTACTGGGCCGTAGCCAGCTGCATAGACGAGCCGCTGGTGCCCAGCACCACAGCCGGCACCAGGCCGCCGCGCGTGGCAATCTCGTCGAGCGCGCTGCGGCGCTTGGCCTCGTCACTTAACAGGCTGGTATCGATCGTGGTCTCTGCTCCGCGCCAGGCGTGGCGCGAGTCATACGCCAGCAGATCGCGCCGCAATGCGCGATCGGCCGCCGCCTGTCGCGAGCTGGACAGTGTCGTGGTGACCGAAAAGCCACCCGTATAAGCTCGGTCCCCGTATCGCGACACAATCTCCTGGCGCGCCATCTCAGCCACATACTGGGCTTCGTAGCGCACCGGATTGGTCTTGTTGTTGCCGTGATCCTGGCCGGCGGTGACCGGAGTAGCCACAGCCTGGTCATACTGCGCCTGGCTGATAAAACCCAGCGCGCGCATGCGCGAAAGCACGTAGTCGCGGCGTTGACGCGCACGCTCTGGGTTGGCGATGGGATTGAACGCCGATGGCGCCTTGGGCAGTCCGGCAACCATGGCCGCCTGGGCCAGGGTGAGCTCGTCGAGCGGCTTGTTGTAGTACGCCTGAGCGGCTGCCCCCACGCCATAAGCGCGTTCGCCGAGATAAATCTTATTGAGATAGAGCTCGATGATCTGCTCTTTAGAGAACTTGGATTCCATCCGAAGCGCGAGCATCATCTCCTTGATCTTGCGGGTATACGTCCGATCGCGGCTGAGATACAGATTACGCGCCAGCTGCATGGTGATGGTCGAGCCGCCCTGGGTCTTGCGCCCGGTTTCGATCAGATGCACCACCGCCCGCATGATCCCTTGATAATCCACCCCTGGATGATCAAAGAATCGATCGTCCTCGGCCGCGACGAACGCATAGACCTGGCGCTTGGGAATCTGGTCGTAGGTCAACGGAATACGGCGTTCGGTCCCGTACTCGCCAATAAGCTCGTGATCGGCGGTATAGATCCGAAGCGGTTCGTTGAGCTGGACCGTACCGATATCCCCGGCATCGGGTAACTGCGGGCCGAAATACAGATACAGGCCGGCTGCAACGATCACGGCCAGCGTGGCCGCCGACAACAGGCCGGCTAGCAGCACGACGATGAATTTCATGCTGCGCGAAGCTATCGACATCGAGTCACCCGATTCGGCGGTAAGCCATAAACCCGTCGCATCATACCCGGCCAATCGGTGTCTGCCGAACCCGATCGGTCGTCTGACATCCGGTGCCCGATGTCCGTTGCGCGCTAACGGTCGTACGGTATAGTCGCGTCAAGGGGATAGGTCGTGACGACACAGGCCAGGGCATGAACGCCGTGGCTGGCCTGTGTGTAACAGGCACCGACCACAACACGGGGCTTGGCCCCGCACGAACGACAAGCGCTATTCGATACGATCGCGACCGAACGCATGGGGCTAATTTCTGATCTTTTCCAGACGCGGCGTGCCGGCATGCTCGGACTGGATATCAGCGCGCGCCGGGTCAAACTGCTGGAGCTGTCGCACCACGGGGCCACATCGTCGGTCACGGCCTATGCCAGCGAGATGTTGCCCGCCGGCAGTGTCCATGATGCCCATATCGAAGATGCCGAGGCCGTGGCGCGGGCGGTGCGCGCTGCCGTGGTCAAAAGCGGCACGCGCACGCGCCATGCGGCGATCGCCGTGTCCGGACCATCGGTCATCAGCAAGATCATTCGCATGCCGGCCGATCTATCCGACACCGAGATCGAGCAACAGATTGAAGTCGACGCCGAAACCTATCTATCGCAGCCGCTGCGCGATGTATTTCTGGATTTCCAGATTCTGGAGGCTGACCCGCGTGATGCCCGTTTCAACCGCGTACTGCTCGTGGCGTGTCGCCGTGAAACCGTAGAGCTGCGCATCGCGGCGATGGAGATGGCCGGCCTAACGGTGGGCCTGGTCGACGTCGAGGAATATGCCCTGCAGAACGCGTGCTCGCTGCTCGATCGAGCCAACACTGGACGCGACAGCTGGTTCGCGGTATTTGATGTCGGTGCCCTGGATACGCGCTTGACCGTTCAACAGGGGGCACGATCGCGCTATACCCGCGCGCTCGATTTCGGCGGCCAGGCGATCGCCGAAGCGCTGACGCGACACCACGGGCTGAGCGATATCCAGCAGCTGCACTCGCAGCTGCGCACCGGTGAGCTGACGGTCGAGGATATCGCCGCCGATATCGACATCTTTGCCGAAGCCCTGGCGCATCGCGTCGAGCAGAGCCTGCGGTTCTTTCTGTCGGCCAACGCCGAAAGCAACCAGGCCATCGATCGGGTGGTCGTCACCGGCGGCGTGGCACGATATCCCGGCCTGGCCGACGCGATAGCTGCGCGCCTGCCCTGGCGGGTCACGCTGGGCGATCCGCTCGCCGGCATGTCGATCGCTGCAAGCGCCCGGCGTAACCACGTCGACGACGAAGCGCCCTCGCTCATGATTGCGGCCGGTCTGGCCTTACGCGGGCAGACATGAGCGCGGCCATCAGGATCAACCTGCTGGATTGGCGTCGCGAAGCGCGCCAGGCCAAACAGCGCCGTTTCGTGGGACTCTTGGCCGGCGTGGTGGTGATCACGGTGGTTATCGCCGGCGTGCTGCCGCTGGCGTATTACAACCATGCGTTGTCGACCCAGCGCACGCGCAATGCTTATCTCGAAGACCAGATCGCCGCAGCCGATGCGCGCCTGGCTGAAATCAAGAACCTCAAAGCCGATCGCGACGCGCTGATCAAGCGCATGGACATCATTGCGCACCTCCAGCAGTCCCGCGGGGCGATCGTGCATTTCTTCGACGAGCTGGCCGCGACGCTGCCCGACGGCGTCACGCTGACGGCAGTGCGCGAGTCCGCCGGCACCACGACGATCGACGGGCTGGCCGATTCCAACGCCGCCGTATCTGAATACATGACGGCGCTCGGCCGCTCCGCCTGGTTTAGCGATCCGCGCCTGGTCGTCATCAAACGGGCCGAGCCGCCCCAAGCGGGTAACCCCCGGGCCGACTTCACCCTGCAGGTGGATTCGCGAACGACGCCCGCGCCCGGTACAGCGACGGCGGATGCGCCATGAGACGGTTTGGCGAATACATCGAAGAGCTCAAGAGCCTGGACCAGCACAACATCAGCAGCTGGCCGCTCTGGGCCTACGGCGTGGCCATGAGCGCGGTCGCGCTGGTGGTCATGATCATCACCGGCTGGTATTTCGTGCTGCCCAAACGCGCCGAGGTCACCCAGGCGGTCGCCCAGGAGACCGAACTGCGCGATCGCTACGCCGAACGAGCCGCGCGCGTGGCCAATCTGGGTGCTTATCGGACACAGCTGGCCGAGATGCGACGCGATTTTGCGGCGCTGCTGGACCAGCTACCCAGCCAGACCGAAGTGCCGAGTCTGTTACGCGATATTTCCGAGGCCCGCTCGGCCAACGGGCTGAACGAGCAGCTGTTCAAACCCGCGCCGGAAATCAAACGCGATTTCTACGCCGAACTGCCCAACCAGCTGGTCGTCACCGGCGGTTTTCATGCGTTTGGGCAATTCGTGTCCGACGTAGCGGCCCTGTCGCGCATCGTCACGCTCGACGATGTAACGATCGAGCCGGTCGCACCCAGCCCCTCCGAAAGTACCGAAGAGCCGACGCCGCTGCGCATGAGCCTGACGGCCACGACCTATCGCTATCTCGAGCCGGGCGAGCGCGTCGCGGCCTCGCCGGACAAGCCTGCCTCATGAATCGGCGATCAGCATGGTACGTGGGGCCGGTCGCCAGCCTGGCCGTCGGTTTGGCCATCGGCCTCACCGGCTGTGGCAACGACCAGCCCACGGATTTGTCCCATTTCGTGGCACAGATCAACGCACGCCCGGCGCCGCCGATCGAGCCGATACCCGCGCCGGCGCGTTACCAGCCCTTTCGCTACGAGCCGGCCGGCCGACGGGCTATCTTCACACCGGCCGCGCCGGCGCCCGGCCCCGACAACGGTATTCGCCCGGATCGCGCCCGCGCGCTGGAGCCGCTGGAGCAATTCGCGCTCGACGAGCTGTCGCTGGTCGGCGTGATTCGCATGGGCGGCCAAAGCCGGGCCCTGATTCGCAGCCCCGACGGCGTCGTGCATCGCGTGCCCCGGGGCGGGCATCTGGGGCAGAACTTCGGCCAGATCACCGATATCGCCGCCGGCCAGGTGTCGCTGGTCGAGATCGTGCCCGACGGCCAGGGCGGCTATATCAAACGCGACGCCGTACTGACGGCGTCCCCGAATTCGCGTTCCTGAGAGATGTCGATGTTTTATTTGTGGGGGCACTATCCGCGCGCAGCGCTCGTCATCGGACTGTTGCTGGCTTCGGCATTCCAGTTCGCCGGTGCCGCCGAGCTCATCGACGTTCAAACGACGACCCAGGGCAGTCGCAGCGGTCTGCGGTTAATCTTCGACGACACCCCGCCTACGCCGTCGGTGTTCACGATTCGCGATCCCGCGCGCCTGACGCTGGATCTGCCGACGACGTCGTTGGCGCTCGCCAAGCGTTATCGCAGTATCGATCAGGGCCCGATCATCTCCATGGCCGCGGCACAGTCCGATGACAAATCACGACTGGTCATCCGTCTGGACCGGCTGACGGCCTACGATATTCAGCGCGCAGCAAACACGCTGACGGTCTTGTTTGGCACTGATCGACGCGGCCTAGCCGACGCGGCCGCTGCCTCGAACGGCACAGCGACGACCGGGGCAGCAACGGCAATCACCGATATCGACTTCCGGCGCGCCGACAACGGCGCCGGCCGCGTCAAGATCGCGCTCAACGCCAGCCAGGCCCCGGTTGATATCCAGCGCCAGGGCCAGCGCGTGATCGTGCGTCTTTCGAACATCGCCCTGCCGGCCCGGCTGTCACGCCGGCTGGACGTCACCTACTTCGCGACCCCCGTCGCAACGATCGATGCCCGCGACCGGGGCGCCGACACCGAGATCGTGATCACGCCCCGCGCCGATGCCATCTATGAGCGCCTGGCCTACCAGACCGGGCAAGACCTGGTCATCGAGTTGCGCGGGCTGAATGCAACCGAGCAGGCCGAACAGGCGCAGCGCCAGCCGCGCTACGACGGCGAGAAGATCTCGCTGTCGTTCCAGGATGTGGACGTACGTACCGTGCTGCAGATCATGGCCGAGACCGCCGGCGTGAACATGGTTATCGCTGATAGCGTGTCGGGCAGCATGGCGCTCCAGCTGGACGATGTGCCCTGGGATCAGGCGCTGGATATCGTGCTGGATGCCAAGAACCTGGGCATGCAGCGCACCAACAACGTGATCACCGTGGCCCCGCTGTCCGAGATCGCGGCCCGCCAGACCGCCAAGGCCGAGGCGCGCCGGGCCACACGCGATCTGGCGCCGCTGCAGTCGGAGATCATCCAGATCAACTATGCCAGCGCGGCCGACATGGCCAACATCGTCCAGGCTGACACGGTGACCACGACCCAGAGCTTTGTGGCCCCGACGCGGGCCACGCCCGGCCTGGATTTTGCCGGCGGAGCGGCCGATCTCACCGGCGCATCCCCGTTTTCTCAGACCAGCACTCGCGCCCAGCGCACCATCAACACCTCCACCGACGCCGAACGCGACGAACATTCGCTGTTATCCCCTCGGGGCCACGTCACGGTCGATGACCGCACGAATACGCTGCTGATCACCGATACCGCGGCCAAAATCGAACAGATCCGTGCATTGATCCAGCGCCTGGATATTCCGGTGCGCCAGGTCTTGATCGAATCGCGCATCGTCGTGGCTAACCGCGACTTCACCCGCAATCTCGGCGTGTCACAAACCGGGGTTGATAACTCGCGGCTCAACAACGCCTTGGGCGCAGGCGGTGATCTAGGCAGCGCTTACAACGCCAACAACGGCGGCTACGCGGTCGCCCTGCCGGCCAACGGGGCCACCAGCCTGCTGTCGACATCGATCGTCACGGACACCTTTTCATTAAACCTAGAGCTGACCGCCATGGAGATGGAAAACAACGGCGAGATCATCTCCTCGCCGCGCATCATCACCGCCGACGGTCGCGAAGCCAATATCGAACAGGGCCGCGAGATCCCCTACCAAGCGGGCAATATCGGCGGGCTGACCGGGGCAACGGTCGAGTTCAAGAAAGCCGTGCTGGGCCTGAACGTCACGCCCAAGATCACCCCGGATAAAAAAGTCATCATGAATCTCAACGTCACCCAAGACTCGGTCGGCGAATTCGTGCCGACGTCCCAGGGCGGCCAAGTACCATCGATTGATACCCGCAGCCTGACCACCCAGGTGCTGGTCGATAACGGCGACACCGTCGTGCTCGGCGGCATCTTCGAGCAGAATGACAACAATCAGACCGGCTCGGTACCGTTCGTCAGCAAAATCCCGGTTATCGGGGCGTTGTTCAAAAACCGAAGCCTGGAGCGCCAGAAGCGCGAGCTGCTGATTTTCGTCACACCAAAGATTTTGGATAACGAAGCAGAGCTGCAGTCGCGCTAGGGCCTGTTGAGGTTTAATCCGAGCGCCGCGTTGGCGTCCGCAA
>DCKU01000048.1 GCA_002320455.1 Salinisphaera sp. UBA1666 | reverse complement strand
CAAGCGCTGTTTTGCGGCAATCCAGCGTTCTAGCACGCTTGCGCAGAATGACTGCGCAGCGCGCGCTACGCCTCGTCTTGCCGCAAAACAGCGCTTGGCGCGGACTCGCATGAAACCTCAACAGGCCCTAGCCACGGCGGGCTCAAGGCGGGTCTATTTTGGCGCGTCGCCGACCGCCTTCTCGAGGATATCGGCATGGACATGCTCGCTCTCAGGGTCGATCCGATGCCAGGTCTGGGTCTTGCCGATTAGGCTGACGCCGATATAACCGCGAGCGTCCAGCGTGTCCGGTCCCGTCATCTCGGCCCTGGCCTTATAGGTCTTGCCGTTGTTGGGGTCATAGATCGTACCGGACTCGTACTTGGCATCACCCTGATACTTCAGGCCCTTCAGGATGTCCTGGCCGAGCAGCCGACGATCGCGCTTGGCCTGGTCGGGATTGTTCTTGTCGTAGCGCGGCTTGCCATCGGCCGAGCCGACGATCTTGCCGGCAAATACGTCGCCCTGGCGATAGATCTGCACATAACCGCCGCTCTTGGTTTCCCAGACGCCGGTGATGGCATCGGCCGAGTTCGACGCACTCTGAGCAAGCGCGGCCTGGCCGAAGAATGCCAGGGCAGCGACCAGCGATAAGCCTGTAAGACGATGATTCACGAGCAGTTTCCAGTTTGAGAACGCAGACTCTTGTCTATCACGTCGTGACCCGCCTGGTCGATGAACAGGTTGCCACGTTGCCCATAAAAAAGCCGGCATCACCCCGTGATGCCGGCCTATAGACAACAGTGGCCCGCAGCGGGGCCATAGCAGTCTTACATGCTGTTGTCGTCGCTCATGTCGTTGTCGGACATATCGTTATCCATGCTCATGTCGTTCGACATGCTGTTATCCGACATGCCGTTGTCCGACATGCTGTTGTTGGACATCGAGTTGTCCATGCCGCCCGACATGCTGTTGCCCGAGCTCATGTCGTTGGACATGGTGTTTTCGCTCATGGCGTTGTCGGTCATGCCGTTGTCGGACATGTCGTTGTCACTGTTGGAACCACAGGCCGCCAGACCCAGAGCCATGAGAGCGGAAGCGGTAACCAGGGCGATTTTTTTCATGATAGAAGCCTTTCTTGCACTTGGGATGTTTAATGTACGCGCTAAATTGTCTGCGCGTCGATGCGTGATATCACTTTAGAGGCTGCAACCGACCGGTCGCTGAACAAATCGCTGTAGTGGGCTTGCATCCAGCCGGCCAGGCGCTGGGCATCGCGCTTGTCCATTAGGCGAGCCAACGCCGCAATATCTTCGCCGCCGCCGGCTGCGGCCTGGCGTGCCAGCACCCGGCGCTGGGATTCAAAAAACGCGGTCGCCTCGGCCAGGCGAGGCACATTGGGCGGCGTGACCGAGGCATTGCCAGTGGCCTTGAGCGTGTAGCCGCTGGCCTTGCCGACGGCCGTGGTGCCCTGCAATCCGCGACGAACCGTGACCTCGATGGCCGAGCAGGCCAGGAGCTGGCTGGTCAATACCAGCCCCAGCATCAGCCCGGCACGGCGCCAGGTGCGATGGGGGGTTGAGGTCTGCGATTCGTTCATAGGAATCAAAACTGCATCAAAGAGTGTTAGCCAAGGGCAGCATACAGCGCCCGGTACTGGGCTGCGGCCCGCGAGCGAGGCGCGAAACAGGCCACCGGTGCGCGATGCTCGCCCATGCGTTCGATATCGCTGGCGTAATCGAGGGTCACGTCCAGATACGGGTGCATCGTGTCCGGCGGCGTGGCGATCAGATCACGATGTAGCTTGCGGCGCCGATCGGCCATAGAGAAGAACGGCCGCAGCCGGGTCTTGCCCACTTTGTTGTCGGCGACGTGGTGGCGAACCTCGTCCAGGGCCCGAAGCGACAAGGGAGTCGGGACCACGGGCACCACCACGCGCTCGGCGGCGCGCAAGATAGCCGTTGCCAGGGCCCCGATGCCGGGTGGGCAGTCCAGGATCATCAGCGAATACGTCTCGGAGAACGGCTCGATCAGCGTTTCCAGTACCTTGCGCGAGGACTTGGCCTCATGAATGCGCACGTCCCACTCGCGATAGCTGCGATCGCCGGGTAAGAGCGACAGTCGCTCGTGATCGGTGGCCACCACGTGACGACCCAGGGCGGTCTTGCCGGCCACGATCTTCTTGGCGGACAGGCCGCTGGCCTCATCCACGCCCAGGTACCAGCTGGCCGCACCCTGCGGATCCAGATCCCAAAGCAGGACATGGTGGCCGGCCGCGGCAGCCTCGTAGGCCAGATTCACGGCGGTGGCGGTCTTGCCGACGCCGCCTTTCAAGCTGTAAATCGCCCAAGTTTTCATGTCTTGATCTTAAGCAAAGCCAGCCGCGCCGCGCTATCGTGGCGGCCTGATTTTTCCGGCTGACGCCCATGCGCATCGTCATCCTCGCGGATACGCACGGTTTTCTGGATCCCAGAATCACCGAACACGCCGCGGGCGCCGACTGGCTGGTCCATGCCGGCGACGTTGGGGCCACGATAGCGGCCCAGTGCGACGCGCTGGCAGAGCGGGTTCAGATCGTCGCCGGCAATAATGATCCGGCCGACAGCCCCTGGCCGCTAGAGGCCGAGATCGCGTTGCCCGGCGGCACGCTGGCGGTCATGCACGGTCATCAATGGCCGGCCAAAACGCGCCACGCGCGCCTGCAGGCCCGCTTTGCTCATGCCCGCGCCGTGGTGCTGGGCCACAGCCATCGCCGGGTGCTTGAAACCCAGACCGCGCCCTGGCTGATCAATCCCGGTGCCGCCGGCAAGAGTCGGGCCTACGGCGGGCCGAGTTACGTTGAGCTTATCGCCGCCGATGATGACTGGCAGGTCACGCCGCACGTTTTCATACCGCGCTCGGCCCGATCAAAGCGTTAAGCCTTAGACGTCGATCCAGGCGCCGGGAGCCAGATTGCCCAGCGTCCAGCGGCCAATGGCGATACGGACCAGACGCAGCGTCGGCAGTCCGACGGCAGCGCTCATGCGACGCACCTGGCGGTTGCGGCCCTCGGTGATCGTCACCTCCAGCCAAGTGGTGGGCACGGTCTTGCGGTAGCGCACCGGCGGCGTGCGCGGCCAGAGGGAGGGCGGATCAATCACCTGGATGCGCGCAGGCTGTGTTGGTCCGTCCTTAATGACGGGGCCGGCCCTAAGTGCTGCCAGTTGGTCAGCGCTGGGCTGGCCTTCGACCTGTATCCAGTAGCGTTTTTCGGTCTTCCGGCGCGGCTGGGTGATCCGCGCATTGAGCCGGCCGTTGTTGGTCAACAGCAGCAAGCCTTCGCTGTCCCGGTCCAGGCGGCCGGCCGGATAGACACCAGGACAGTCAATATAGTCGGCCAGCGTGGCGCGCTCGTTGGCATCGGTAAACTGCGACAGCACGTTATACGGCTTGTTGAAAGCGATCAGCCGGGTAGGCGCGCTTTGCGGTGCTGCCGGCCGACGCGGCTTGGCACGGCGAGAGCGTCGGGCGTTTGACATAGACGATGGCGCCTTGGTCGATACGGCAGCGCCACAGGATAGCGTGCGACGGCCCCATCCGGCGGCGCTGACAGGAGGGCTATGAGACTCAGACTGCTGGGCGAACTCAACGACTTTCTGCCGCGCGCACAACGGGGCCAAAGCCAGGCCATTACGCTGACCCGGCGGGCCGCGGTCAAGGACGTGCTCGAGGCCATAGGCGTGCCGCATACCGAAATCAGCCTGGTGCGCATCGACGCTCTGGCCGCGCCGATGTCCAACGTACTGATGTCGGGCAGCGATGCGCATATCGTGGCGGCCCCGTGGACGCCGGCGGCCCGCCGCGCTGACTGGCCGGATGCGCCGCCGGCCTTCGTAGCCGATGTGCATCTGGGCGGGCTGGTCCGTCGGTTAAGACTGGCCGGCTTCGATGTGGCCTACGCCAACGACCGCGACGATGCCGATCTGGCGGCTATCAGCGATATCGAGCATCGGGTGCTTCTGACCCGCGATCGCGGCCTGCTCAAGCGTGCCCGGGTGCGCCACGCGCGCTTTGTGCGTTGTGATGCCACCCAGGCCCAATACGACGATATCGTGGCCCACTTCGGCTTGGCCGATCGTATGCAGCCGTTCACCCGCTGCAGCGACTGCAACACTCCGCTGGACACCGTGGCCAAGACCGATATCGTGCATCGTCTCGAACCGCTCACGCGTGCCCACTACACGCACTTCGCCCGTTGTCCGGTCTGCGACAAGCTGTTCTGGGGCGGCAGCCACGTCGCCGACGTCCAGCGCCGGCTGTGACTACTTCCGTTGAAGGCACGGCCTGCGTCGAACACCTTCGGGCCGCCGGCCGTACAATCAGTCGCTCGGCGCGCCCGGCTGGCGCAGCGGGGCCGATTCGGCGAATGCCGAGAGGGACTCACAGCGGGTGACCGCGTCGGTGATGATCGGTAGATGATCGGTGCGCACGTCGATGACGCGGGCGATGACCACGATGGCGGTCACGCAGATATCGGCCACCGTGATCGCTTCGCCGCCGAAATAAGCCTGGCGCCGGTCGTCGGCAGCCAGCTGACGCTCAAGGCCGGCCAGTCCGGTGGCGATCCAGTGGGCGCGCCAGTCATGCCAGGCGGCCTCGCTCATGTCGGCGCGGTCTTTTAGGGCCTGTTAACACTTCGCACGTGCGCCGCGCCGGCGATCATTTTTTCGCAAGACAAGGCGTCGGGCGCGTACTGCAGTCATTCTGCAGTAGCGAACGACAACGCCGGATTGCGGAAAAATGACCGCCGTCCCGTCGGGTTGCGCCCAAAAACCGGCCATGCGGCGTTGCATGGCTTGGCCTTGGAATGACCAAGGCCGGCACCATGCGCCTTGCCTGGCCGGTTTTTGGGCGGCAACGCGGTCACGTGCGAAGTGTTAACAGGCCCTTGATACGCGCCGATGCGCGGCACGATCAACGGATGGATATCAGCCGCCGTGGTCTGGGCGATGGCCTGCGCCTTGGCCCGGTCGGCCGGATCGGCGGGCCACAGCGGCGTTTGCTGAAACCGGGCATCCAGATAGTCGATGATCGCCAGGGACTCGGTCAGCACCTGCGAGCCGCCCTCGGGCGCGTCGATGACCAGCGCGGGTACCGCGGCCATCGGGTTGATGCGCGTGAACGCCGGCTCGTGCTGCTCGCCGGCGTCCAGATCAATGAACTGCTCATCGAGGGTGAGATGTTTCAGCCGCGCGGCTACCCGTACGCGATACGCCGCCGTGGAGCGCCAGAAGGAATACAGCGTCAGCGATGTGTCGGTCATACTGCCAGGCCTTTGACAAGAGATAGATAGGCCTGGTGTTAGCAGAAAACAGCCTCGGCGTCTTCTTGGCCGGGCTCGCCAACGCGCTGGCCCTGATCGTGGCGGTCGGCGCCCAGAACGCCCACGTGCTGCGCCACGGCCTGCTGGGCCGTCACGTCGCGACGGTCGTTGTGATCTGTATCGCCTCGGACGCGGTGCTGATCACGGGAGGCGTTTATGGTCTGGGTGCGCTTTTGATCGCCGCGCCGCGGGTCTCGGCGGTGCTGGCGTATATCGGCACGCTGTTTCTCTGGGGCTACGCTGTCGTGGCGCTTGTGCGCATTTGGCGCGGCGGACAGCGTCTGTCGCCGGATCAGGCCGGGCCAGGCTCGTGGTGGCTCAGCGTGAGCACGACGCTGATGCTGACCTGGCTCAATCCAGCGGTGTACATCGATACCGTGCTGGTACTGGGCCGCCTGGGCGATAGCCACGCTGCGCATCGACTGGCCTTTGCGGCGGGCGCGATCAGCGGCTCGGCGCTTTTTTTCTCGGCCCTGGGGTTCGGTGCCCGTCGAGCGGCACCGTGGCTGGCCCGGCCGCGCGTATGGCAAGCCCTGGACGGGCTTATTGCCGTCGTGATGCTTTTGGCCGGTTGGCATCTGTTGGGCGCGGTTTAACCGTCGTATAACCCGGTCATGGCTGCGGCCAGCGCAGCCGCGCTGGCCTCGGCGCCGGCCAGTGGCGCGGCGAAGCACACACGCGGACGAATAGGATAACGACCGGGCTGCAGTGCCTGGGCCGTTGCGGCCAGCCAGTCGCGGGTCAACACGTCGCGCCCGCCCGCACGAACCCAGAGACGCCGACGCGCGTTCGGGGCGATGACCCCGCTAATCGCAGTCGGCACGATTGTCGCTTCGGCCGCATGCCGGGCCAGCCAGACCGCGCTCGGCGACCACTCCGCCAGTGCGGCGCGGGCCAGGCCCGGCGCGTGCTTGGGATCGGGCTCGATCCGGCCGGCCGGAAACACCACCAGCGTGCCGCCTGTGGATAGATGCCGACGGGCAGCGAGCAGGGCGCGCCGCGGCTGGCCGGCAGTGGGGCCGATCGCAATCAGGTGATCGGACAGCGCCGGCAGGGCGGACAGCATCGGCCGATGCGCGGCCAGCACGCGGATATCGTGTCCGCCCAGACACGACAACAGAGCCACGGCATCGATCAGACCCGGGTGATTGGCCACGATGACCGTCGGGCGCCTTGAGGCGATCGGCACCGGCCCTTCGACACGGAGTGCTGTGGCCCAGACGGCGGTGATGTCGGCGGCCGCCGCGGCGAGACCGCGCTCAGCGATAGCGCGATCAAAACGCGCCAGACGTTCGGCAAATCGCGTGCTTGGCCCGGCCATGGAATAGATGAGCGAGCGCGCGGGCAGCCACCGCAGCAGGCCCGAGGCCGAGAGCGCCGTTGTGGTCTCGCGCAGACACAGCGCGCGCAGTGTCTCGAAACGTTCATGCCCGACTGGACAATGGCTCATGCAACAGTCGCTCGATGTCTCACCCAAAACCATCGGTCAGGTCTGACGATAGCCTATCTGCCAGAGATTACGTGGGGCGGGCCGGGCAACGACGCAGCACGCGGGGCGGGCGCGTGCTGCCCCTGTGATCACACTCGAGGCGGTCGTGACATGGCGCGGTTGTTGCGTTGTCTTGTGCATGTGACATAAAACAACCGAACGGTCGTAATTATCACAATTGACCGCACCGGCGACGCATCGAGTCGTTCAACCGAACCGAGGGAGAAATCATGGAAATGAATCTACTGCGCGACTGGCCGGCCCCGACCGGCCCGGCTCGCCTGTTCTACGCGAGTGCAAGGGCGCGAGCGGCTCAGGCCGCGGCACCCGATCGCGGCGTGCCGCCGTCGGAAATCCAGCGCGCTGCACTCGATTCCAGCCGTGAGACCTCGGCGTACATGCAGGGCAACGCCGTTCGGATCCTGGGCCTGGGGTTCAAGGTTTTTGATCACTACGACGACGATGCGTTCCGCCGGGCCTGCGAGGCGCATCTACGGAGACACGACGTTTATCACACCGGGTTTTTCTTTGACGCGGCCAGCCGTGACTGGGCCAGCCGGACAATGGCAGCCGAGGCGATCGAGCTGTCCGGCGAATCGGTCGACGTAGCGGCCCCCGGGGCTGCGGGCGAGACCTTCGTTGAGATGATCACCGCACGCCAGCCGCGCATCCCCGACTGGGATTTGTTCTCTTTCAGTGCACTGGGGATCGAGCACGCCGGCCCGGAGGCCGAAAACCCCGAATTCACCGTCGCAATCTGTCTGGATCACCTGCTGACCGACGGGTTTTCGATTTTCATGATCTTTGAAGAGATCATGATGTTTTATGAGGCCTTCCGCGCCGGGGCTGCCGAGCTGTCGGATCTGCCCGAGCATGCCTCGCACGCCGACTATGCCAAACGAGATCAGGCGTTTTGTGCCGAGCTCACGGCGGATTCTCCGCAGGTGCAGGAGTGGCAGCGCTTCAAGGCATTACACAACGGCGCGCTGCCCGGTTTCTCGTTTGCAACCGGGCTGGCCGATCGTGAGGATTTCGCGCCCGGCCGCATGACCACGATTCCGGATTTTCTGTCCGTGGCGGAATCCGATGCCTTCGAGGCCGCTTGCAAGGCCGCAGGCGGTTCGCTCAGCGCCGGTTTCATGGCCGTGGCCGCACTCATCGACCGGCTGGTACGACACACCGAAACATTCACCGTCTGTACGCCGCGTTCGACGCGTAGCACCCCGGCCGAGCACTACACCATGGGCTGGTTCGCCCACCCCGTGCCGCTGGAATTCACCGTGGGCGATACGTTCGCCGAGACCGTGGTCGCCGCGCGCCAGGCCAACAAGGATGTACGTTTCATGATCGGCGTGCCGGTCTATCCGGCTCAGAAAGTGTTTGATCCCACGTTGTCGAGCATGCCGCCGGAGATGACCAGCCTGTCGTTCATCGATACGCGGCTGATTCCGACCTATCGCGACCTGGAACGACATGCCTTTACGGTGATCGGCACCCGGCGCAACGCCAAGTCGGTGCACTACTGGGTCAACCGGGTGGGGCACGGCACCAACCTGAACTTCATGCATCCCGACACGCCCGAGCTGGCGGCGGGGCTGCCGGCTTTTGCGGATCTGTTCCGCCAGATCGTGGCCACGATCATTGCCCACGGCGACTGCGATATCGAAGCCGATCGCGGCCACTGGCAGGCCGTGGTGGATGCCTACGAGGCACAACCGGCGCCGGTCTATCGCGCCGCGTGATGCCGGCTGATGGCTTGGCCGGGCCGAGCCCGGCCGAGCCCGGCTGAGCGCCTGTCGCCGCCCGACAAGCGAGGTCACGTCGGCTGGCCCTAGCGGCGTGACCGCCCGCATTGCGCACCGGACATGAAACTGCCATCAACCACAGGCAGGCTGTTGCTATCAATGTCTCGAAAGCCGCTCATGAACGCTCGACTGATTCAACGCACGACCGCATTGGCCCTGCTCGTGGCCGGCGGCCTGGCCCATGCCGGCCCGCAGATCGTTATCAACGAGCTCGACAGCGATACCGACGGCCTCGACACGGCCGAGTTCGTGGAGCTGTCCGACGGCGGCGCGGGCAATACCGCGCTGGATGATCATGTGCTGGTCTTCTACAACGGGGCCACGGGCGACAGTTATGCCGCCTATGATCTCGACGGGGCCGTAACCTCGCCCGCGGGTTATTACGTGCTGGGCAATGACGGCGTGCCCGGTGTGGCTACGGTCTTTGGCAGCAACGGTCTGCAGAACGGTCAAGACGCGGTGGCGTTGTATACCGGCAGCGCCGATCGGTTTCCAGACGGCACCCCGGTTACCACGTCCGGTCTGATCGATGCCGTGGTCTACGGCACCGGTGACGCCGATGCCGAGGTCTTGGCACCGCTGCTCGTGGCCGGGCCGCAGCTGGATGAAGACGCCACCGGCGACAAGGATCGGCTCTCGCTGCAGCGGATGCCCGACAGCGGTGGCCACGTGCGCGACACACGCGCCTTTGCGCTAGGGATACCGACGCCGAACGCTGCCAACGCCACCGCCGTCGACGACGGGAGCGAGACATCAACAGAGCCGGGCCAGACACAGTTCGGCCTGCGGATTCACGACATCCAGGGCGCGGCCCAGGCCTCGCCGTATCGCGGCCAAACCGTGGCCGACGTGCCGGGCATTGTGACCGGGGTAGGTGATAACAGCATCACCGTTCAAGATCCGGATGCCGACGACGACCCCGCCACCAGCGAGGCAGTAAAAGTATTCACCGGCAGCGCGCCGGCCGACGTCAACGGCCGTGAACTACAGGTGGGCGATGCAGTCGCCGTGTCCGGCCGCGTGACCGAATATTTTGCCGGCAACGACACCGACAACCTGCCGGTGACAGAAATTACGACCACCGACGGGCAGGGCATCGCACGGTTGTCCGCCGACGATACGCGCCTGTCCAGCCGTACCATCACGCCGGTGGTCATCGGCCAGGGCGGGCGTACGGCCCCCACGGAGATCATCGAGGACGATGCCAGCGGCAACGTCATTGATAACGACAGCAACGTATTCGACGTGCGCGAAGACGGGCTGGATTTCTATGAGTCGCTGGAGTCCATGCAGGTGCGCATCAACGATGCCCGGGTGATCGCGCCCGTCAACCGCTTCGGCGAAACCTATGTCGTGGCCGATGCCGGTGCCAACGCTACCGGCCTGAACGCGCGCGGCGGCATCACGATCATCGACCAGCCGGGGCAGCAGGTGGATTACAACCCCGAGCGCCTACAGATCGAGGCCGGCTCGCTTGAGGGGGTGAACGTCGGCGCACGGTTTGCACGCATTACCGGCACGCTGGGGTATGCCTTTGGCCAGTTCGAGATCCGGCCAAACGAGCTGGCCGCACCGAGTGCCAGCCGGCTCGCGCCCGAGACGGCGGATGCGCTGATCGGTGGCGACGTGCTGAGCCTGGCCAGTTACAACGTCGAGAATTTGGACCCCAACGATGACGACGGCGATGCCGATATCGCGGGCGGTAAGTTCCGCGCGATCGCTGGCCAGATCGCGGGCCGCCTGCGCGGCCCGGATATCGTGGCCCTGCAAGAAGTCCAGGACAACTCGGGCTCGGCGCGGGGCGACGACATCACGGCGGCCGACCAGACCCTGCAGCGTCTCGTTGACGCCATCGTGGCCGCCGGCGGGCCGCGCTACGCCTTCACCGAGATTGCGCCTGTCGCCGGTACCAACGGCGGCCAGCCGGGCGGCAATATCCGGGTGGCGTATCTCTATAACCCGGCGCGTGTCTCTCTCGTTGACGTTGGGGCCACGGGTGATGCCACCACCGCAGTGGCCGTTGGTGCCGATGCACGCGGCGCGTTGACGCTCTCCGCCAACCCGGGCCGGATCCAGCCGCAGAATTCCGCGTTTGCCAACAGCCGCAAACCCCTGGCCGCGCTGTTCGGCTTCAACGGCCAGCGCGTGCTGGTCATCGATAACCACTTCACCTCGAAAGGCGGCAGCACGTCGCTGTTCGGCGCCATCCAGCCGCCCGTCAACGGCGGCTCCGACAAGCGCACGCGCCAGGCTGCGATCGTCAACGCGTTTATCGATGACGCCCGCGCTGCCGTGCCAGATGCCCGTATCGCTGTGGTGGGCGACTTCAACGAGTTTGCCTTCAACCCGCCCCTCAAGACCCTGACCGGTGAAGCCGACGGCGCGCCGGTGGTGGCCGATCTGTTGGGTCGGTTGGCGCCGGCCGAGCAATACACCTATGTATTCCAGGGCAACTCTCAGGCTTTGGACCACGCGTTCGTCACGCCGGCGCTAGCCGAGGCCACGCGCCAGGTCGACGTGGTTCACGTCAACGCCGAGTTCGCCGAGCAGGCCAGCGATCACGACCCGATTCGCCTGCAGTTCGAGCTGCCGAGGCGCCAAGCAAGAACGAGCTGTCTCTTGCCCAACGGGCGGGCGTTTCCCGGAGCCGATAAGGCGCTAAACGACGGCCGTGCCGGGCTCGAGCCCGGCCAGTCGCTGGCCCAGCTGCGGGCCCAGCGTGGCCGACAGCTCGCTGACGAGCGGGTGAGCGCGTAGGGCCGGGTGGTGCAATAGCCAGCACTGCGTGGCCAGCGCCTCGATCGGCGGCGTGACCCGCACCAGGCGTGGATCACCTTCGCCGATATAGGTCGGAAGCACCGCCTGGCCCAGGCCGGCCAGCACCGCGCGGCGGGCCCCCATTTCGGTGTTCACATAGCAGGCGCCATCCCGCGCGTGCCGCTGAGTGCGGTGCCAAGCCAACAGGGCGGTGTGCTCGCTCTGGGTATCCGGCATGACCCAGCAAGGGGCAAGCGTGGCCGGCTTATCGACCAGGCGATAGACCGCCTGTGTGATCGTGCCCACTGGCCGGCCAATCAAGTAGTCCGGCGGCGTGTTGCCCGGCCGAATGGCGATATCCACGCGGCGATGGGCCAGATTTTCCACCCGGCCATCGATGACGATATCCAGCGCGATATCGGGGCGCATGGCCTGAAACAGCGACAACAGCTCGGCGACCAGGCCCTCGAACAAGAGCTCCGTGGTTGCCACGGTCAGCCGGGCAGGCTGCGTCGACTCGGCCTGGGCGGCATGTGTGATCGCTGCCTCGGCCGTCTCGGCGGCTGCCACGAGCCGCCGGCCTGCGGCCGTCGCGGTATAACCGCCGGTACCACGGGTGAACAGCGTCTCCCCGAGCGCGGCCTCCAGCCGGCCCAGCCGTCGGTAGGCCGTCGCGTGCGACACGCCGAGATGTCGCGCGGCCCCGGCCAGGGTGCCCGCCCGGGCGATCGCCAGTATCAGGCGGAGCTGGTTCCAGTCGTCTAGCGCCATACCGCCACGGTGCCATGAAGCACGCGCGGCGGATATCGATCAGGCCGGCGAGGGCGCGGTACCGGCGGTACCAATCGGCCGGTAGCGGCTGGCATAAACCGTGAGGGCGGCGGTCACACAGGTTGCGGCCGCTAAAAGCCACAGCCCGAAGAACGAGCCGGTTGTGCCTTGAATCAGCCCGCCCGCGGCCACCATGGCGCCTGCCCCCAGCTGGTGCGCGCCGTTAATCCAGGCGAACACGGCCGGCCCGCGATGGCCGAACACCTGATTGGCCAGCGCGATGACCGGCGGCACGGTGGCGACGTCGAACAGGCCGAAGACCACGCCGAAGGCGATCAACATCGGTGTAAGCTGATCAGCCAGCAGCCAGGGCAGTACGGCCAGCGTGGCCGCGCGCAGCAGGAATACCATGGCCAGCAGCGCGCGCCGGCTCATACGATCCGAGAGCCAGCCGGCGGCGATGGTGCCCGGCACGTTGAATAGCCCGATCAACAACAGGATCGTGGAGGCCGCTTCCGTGCTCATGCCGTGGTTCACAGCGGCCGGGGTGAAGCTTGACCACATCAGGCCGTTGGTGGTGGCCCCGCACATCGCGAAGTGCGCAGCGATAATCCAGAACGTGGGCTGTGCAACCGCTTCGCGCAGTACGCCCAGCACGTCGGACAGGCGTTCGTTCGTATCCAGCCGGCGCGCCTGAATGCTTTTGATGCCTGAAGCGCGCTCCGTCATGAACAGGCCATGGGCCACGATGGTGACCAAGGCCAGACTCGATGCGCCGACCAGTGCCGCGCGCCAGCCAAAGACCCCGGCCAAACAGGCCCAGCCCGGCAAGAAGGCGAACTGGCCGATCACCGCCGCCGCCGTCAGTACGCCGGTGGCCGTGCCGGTGCGGGCAAACCACAGCCGGGCCACGAATGCGCCGTAGGCCATGGTCAGCGCACCGGTGGCGCTGCCTACGATGAGCCCCCAGGCCAGGTTGAATATCCAGACGTTACCCAGCGCACACAGCGCGCTGCCCACGATCAGCCCGGCCAGGGCGATGACGGTCACGCGCCGGATGCCAAACCGTGTCATGGCATGCAGGGCAAACGGGGCCGCTGCTCCATAAAGCGCCATATTGATAGCCACCCCCACGGCGGTCGCGCTGCTCGTCCAGCCCAGCGCCTGGCCGAGCTCGGCGGTCAAAAGCCCGGACAGGGTAGTGAACGAGCCGGCGGTGATGATGGCAAGCCCGGCCAGGGCCACAGCAACCATCTGCTGGCCGCGCGTGACCGCAGCCTCGGGTGACGGTGTGTGTTCAACCATGATCGCATTCCAGAAACGAAACGATATCGTCATGCTAGCCAGCGCGCGGCGTCGTGGAATCCGTCTTGGATGCAAACGTTGATTGCAGCCTTGCAAACACGCGTGTGCATCTGGACCTGTTCGGTCTGCGTCTGGATACTACGGCGTCACGCGGCGGCGCTCGGTCCCGGGCGTTGCGGCCCGAACCGGCTCGCGGAGCCGCCTGGCCCCACCATGAAGATTGATCTATGAGCGATACGAGTGCGTATGCCTCGACCCTGAACTTCCGGCTGGGCGCGTTCGGCGCAGCCGTGCCGTTGCTGTTCTTCGTGATCTGGGCGATTACGACCAGCGTGGCGGGGCTGACCTCGGAGATCGGTCTGGTCATGGGCGCGATGTTCGGCATCACTCTGGGCTTGTTGTTCTGTCGCAGCAGCTGGCACGACTATGCCCAGAATCTGTTCACCGGCATGACGCAGCCGGTGGGCGTGGTGGCTATCGTGGCGTGGTTCTATGCCGGCATGTTCGCCCAGGTACTGCAGGCCGGCGGGCTGGTCGAGGGCCTGGTCTGGCTCGGCGGCACTTCCGGGGCCACGGGCGGGCTGTTCACGGGGCTGACATTCGTGCTGGCCGCGGTGTTTTCGACCGCGGTGGGCACCGGCTACGGCACGACGGTCGCGTTTTGCACGTTGATGTATCCCGCCGGGGTGGCCCTCGGCGCCGAGCCGGTTATGCTGTTTGCTGCCATTCTGGCGGGCGCCATTTTTGGCGATAATCTGGCCCCGGTCTCGGATACCACGATCGTCTCGGCCACTACGCAGGATGCCGACGTGCCGGGCGTGGTGCGCTCGCGTTTCAAGTACTCCATCGCTGCCGCCGTGCCCTCGCTAATTCTGTTTGTGATCTTCGGCGGGGCCGGAGCCGACAGCGTGGACGTGGGTAACGCCGCACTCACCAATCTGCTGGCGAGCACGGATGCCGCCGGCCTGGCGATGCTGGTACCGTTCGTGCTGGTGCTGGTGCTAGCGCTCACCGGCCATCACCTGATCACGTCGCTGACCTGGGGCATGGTTTCGGCGGTGCCGACCATGATGGCCGCGCATACCGGCAGCTTTGCCGATGTGTTCGCGTTTAACCCCGACAGCGATCAAGTGGTCAGCGGGGCGCTGGTGGCCGGGGTTCAGGGCTATATGAACATGGCCATCCTGATTCTGCTCATCGTGGCCGCGGCCCACCTGCTGCGCGCCGGCGGCACCATGGCTGCGATCACGAGCCGGCTGATGGTTTGGATCGGCGATTCGGTCAAGCGCGCCGAGTTTTCCAACTGGTTGATCGTGGCGGTCCTCAACTCGGCCATCACCATCAACACGGCCGCCGAGATTGCTGCCGCACCCTTCGTGCGCGAGATCGGTGAGCGTTATGGCATTCATCGCTACCGCCGGGCCAATATGCTGGACGCCGTGACCTCGGCGCTGGGCTATATCTTTCCCTGGGGCGCGCCCATTCTGCTGGGCTGGGCCACGCTGCAGTCCATGCAGACCCAGTACGACTGGCTGCCTGTCGTCGCCCCCACGTCGGTCTTCCCGTTTGTGTTCCAGGGCTGGTTTCTGCTGCTGATCATGCTCTTCGCGGCGCTGACCAGCTGGGGGCTGACGTTCGAGAAAACGGCGGCGTCGAGCCGCTGATCTTTGAATCTCCGCTCTCAAACTGACACGGGTCAACGCAAACACCTAAAATTGGGTCTTGGCGAACCTGCGTCGGGCAAGCTCTAACGCCATAGGAGCCGTGGCGGCGCGCGTTGTTGCCGATCGCTTAAGCATGCGAGTTTCGTGAGGCGCCTACCGGGAAAGTCGTCACGCTATCAAGAATGCGTTTGACGCCGGTTTCGCACTGCAGTGCGAGTCCCTTTCATTTGCTTGTCCAAATGAAAGGAACCAAAGCAAAGGACCCCCTACATGCCCGCCCGCTACGCGGGTACACGCAGCCGTCCGGGGCGACTGGGACACGGCCAGGAACTCACGCGGCTCTGGCCGCGCTCAAACATGCTGGCCACGCCGGCGCGGTGCGCCGGACACCCACTCGCCCCGGCCGTCTGCGCCGGCCCTGAAGGGCACTCGAATACAGACACGACGCGGCAGATTGTGAGCTTTCATCGAGTTGGGCGACGACTCCACGACATCGCAAACGTGCTTTCCGGCATCGATTATCCGCTGATCTGCACGACGCAACCACAAAAAAGCCGGCGCCGCGAACGGGCCGGCTTTGAGCCCTAAAGCCATCGCGGTCTACAGCGCGGCCATGGCGATTTCACGGCCGACCTTGACCGCTTCCTGACGATCCTTGGCCGACTCGGAGTCGCGCTTGGGCTCGATGGCGCCGTCGAAGCGCACCTCGACTTCCCAGCCCATGCCTTGCTCGCGGCCCAGAATCTCGAAGCCGCGTTTATCGTCGCGTTCCAGGCTCTGCCAGTCGTTAACGTCCATATCGTGTCTCGTCTGTCGGTGAATACAATCCGGTCGCGACGATAACAGCTTGTCGCTGCGGGCGTGATCCGTAACGTCCCGCAGGCCTGCGACGGATCGCGTATTGCGAATTCTATGACACCCGCGCAATTTGATTTGGCGCAGCCTTTGCGTGCGACCCCGCTTTCAAGAACCAAGAGACTTCGATGACCGATACCGCGCGTTTTGTACGTGTCCTGGCCCGAAAAGACGTACTGGCCCTGGCCTTCGGGGCCATGATCGGCTGGGGGTGGGTGGTAATGACCGGCCACTGGATCACCACCGCCGGTTCCTTGGGCGCTGTGGCCGCTTTTGTGCTCGGTGGCCTGGCCATCGTCTGCGTCGGTTTGACCTATGCCGAGCTGGCCGCGGCCATGCCCGAGGCCGGCGGCGAGCACGTCTATTCGTATCGCGGCCTGGGCCATTTCGCTTCGTTCATCTGTACCTGGTCGATCGTGCTGGGCTATATGACCGTGGTGGCCTTCGAGGCGGTGGCCCTGCCCACGGTGATCGAGAACCTGGCGCCGGGCTATGACGTAGGCCATCTCTGGACGGTGGCCGGCTTCGACGTGAAAGCCACCTGGGTGGCCGTTGCGGTAGCAGGCTCGCTGACCATGATGGGCATCAACTACGTCGGCGTGCGCACGGCGGCTCTGGTGCAGAAACTCGTCACCCTGCTGATCGCAGTGGTGGGCGTGATGTTTTTCACCGGTGCACTATTTTCGGGCAGCCAAGACAATCTTCTGCCGCTGTTTACCGGCGAGCCCAGCATGGCCGCGGGCGCCCTGTCGGTGCTCATCATGGTGCCGTTCATGTTCGTGGGCTTTGACGTGATTCCGCAGGCGGCCGAAGAGATCGACCTGCCGCATCGGGATATCGGGCGTCTGTTGATCGTTTCCGTGCTGTTGGCCGTGGTCTGGTACGCCGCAATGATTTTCGGTACCGCTTATGTGCTGAGTGCGGCCGGTATCGATCCCGACGGCCTGGCCGTGCCCCAGGCCATGGCCGCGGCCTTTGGCGCCAGCTGGGCCGGCAAGCTGATGGTGCTGGCCGGCATGGCGGGCATCGTGACCAGCTGGAACGCGTTCTATATCGGCGGCTCGCGGGCGATCTATGCGCTGGCGCGAGCGGGCATGCTGCCGGCGGTCTTCGCTCGGCTGCATCCGAAGCATCGCACGCCCTACGTGGCGATTCTGGCTATCGGTTTGGTCAGCACCATCGCGCCGTTTTTCGGCCGCTCCACGGCCGTGTGGCTGGTGGATGCCGGGGGCCTGGGCATCGTCATCGCCTATCTGTTCGTGGCGGCTTCGTTCGTGGTGCTGCGCCTGCGTGAGCCGGACATGCCGCGCCCGTTTCGCACCCGCGGCGGCATTACGCTCGGCGTGATCGCGATCGTGCTCTCGATTGCCATCGTGGGGCTGTACCTGCCTATGAGCCCGTCGGCGCTCAAACCCGTGGAGTGGCTGCTGTTTGCGGTGTGGATGGGCGTAGGGCTGGCGCTTTATGTCTGGGCGCGGGCGCGCTATGGACTGGAACCCGCACGACAGCTCGGCCAGAGCACACAACACTAAACATGTTGTGCGTCAGAGGTTGTAGACGATCACCGCTTGCCGGCGGGGTGAATAACGCGCAGCGTATGGCGATACGCATGTTATGTCATCACAAAGAGCGCTCATGGCAGACACTGACCCGAATATTTCGTCGCCCGAGCGACACGGTACGCGGCTGAGCGCGCGAGCAGTTTATGCCGCCATCAGTCGTGACGGCGAAGAAGAGCTTGCCCGCGCGCCGCTGTCGCTATGGTGGTCGGCGCTGGCAGCCGGCTTGGCGATCAGTATGTCGGTGTTGGGCAAGGCGTTCTTGTATGACGCCCTGCCCGAGGCGCCTTGGCGTGATCTGGTCAGCAACCTGGGCTATGTCTTCGGCTTTCTGATCGTGATCCTCGGGCGCATGCAGCTGTTCACCGAGAACACGATTACGGTCGTGCTGCCGCTGGCCAGCCGGTTCAGTTTTCACGGGCTGGCCGTGGCGGCGCGGCTGTGGGCCGTAGTGCTGCTGGGCAATCTGCTGGGCACGCTCCTCATGGCGTGGTTCATCTATTACGTGATGGGCACGCCCGCCCAGATCGATGCCCTGATCAGCCTGTCCAAGCCGGTGTTCGACAACAGCATGGGTGAAATGTTGATCAAGGCGATTCCGGCCGGCTTCATCATTGCCGCGGTGGTCTGGATGCTGCCCAACTCGCGCGGCTTCGAGTTCTGGATGATTCTGGTGCTGACCTACCTCATCGGCCTAGGCAGCTTTGTGCATATCATCGTCGGCTCGACCGAGGCCTATCTGCTGTGGTTTGCCGGCCAGGTCCAGGCCGCGCAGGTTGGCCTGCAGTTTTTGCTGCCGGCGTTCGTGGGCAACGTCATCGGCGGGACAGTCCTGTTCTCGCTGCTGGCCTACGGGCAGGTACAAGACAAGGTCTAGAGCGCGTGCTGTCACGCCCCGGATAGCCGCCGGCGACGCGGGGCCTCGCGTTCGCGGCGTTGGTCGGGCGAGTCCAGATCGAAGCGCTGGCCGTGGGTGGGCAGGATCACCCGGGCCAGCGCGCGATCGCCGGCCTTCGGGGCCTCGGATCGCTCGCGCAAGTGCTCGGCCAGTGCAGTTCGGGACTCGGGCTCGCCGTGATTCAGAAAGACCGTGGCCGGCACGCGCGGCGGCGGGGCGGCCATGCCGTGGGTATCCGCCGCGAAAACGAAACGCGCCAGCGCCTCGACGTCGCCGTGGCCGGAATAGTAATCGCCGAAATCCACGACGCGGGCGCGGATGCGCGAGGTATCCAGGCGGACGTCGCCCAGCGGCAGGGCCATGCCCTCGGGCCACTCGCCGTTTAACCAAGCCCGCAGCCGCCCGGCACCGGTGGTGGGCGGCGCATAGCCACACAGCACGATAGTGGCGGCCGGGTTGGTGATCTGATCGGCGATGAAATCCACGATCCGCCCGCCTTCACACATGCCCGAACCGGCCAGGGCGATCACCCGGGACAGGGTGTCGTCCTGCATGGCCCGCAGCGTGCCGCCCGGCGCCTTGTTATCGGCCACCCGTAGCCAGAGCTGGGCCAGATAGGTATCCAGCGCCGCCTCGCTGGAAAGCCCCAGGCGAGCCGCCATGGCCGGGTTGCGATAAGCCGGGGCGCCGGCCGGACCCAGGCGGTCGGCGAGTGTCGCGGCATAGACCTCGGTCATGCGCGTGGCCAGCGGGGCATCCAGCGATAACCAGCGCGGCCGGCCACTGGCATCCGGTGCGCCGGCGTGGGTGGTACGCAGCACCGTGTCCAGGTCGAACCACAGTTCCTGGGCCCGATGAATCGCAAAACAGGGGGCGATGACCGGCCCGCCGCCGCGGGCATCGCTGTCGGCCAATAAATCGGCCCAGGCGGTGATGCGGGCATCAAACGACTTGTATTCAGGCCCGCGCGCCGGCTCGGCGCCGCGGGTCGATTCGACCACCATATAATCCACGCTGCCCGGCACGGTCTGGCCGGCCAGCAGCGATTGATACGGGTTATCCGGCGTGTTACCGCCGATATCGCCGGAAAACGCGATCGAGCGCGCCACGCCCACGCGACTGCGCCAGCCGATGGTGGCCGAGACAGCGCCCAGAATATGCGCGCTGCGATGAAACGTGATCGACACGCCGTGCAGGCGCAGCGGCGCGTCGAAGACAAAATCCGACCAGTGATCCACGGCCTGGAAGTCGATCAGTTCGACGTCGCTGGCGTTGTATTCACGCGAGAACTTGGCGGCATCCATTAGCGCCAGGCGGGTCATCCAGGCGGTGGCGTCGGTGCAATAGACCGGGCCGCGAAAGCCGGCCCGATGCAGCTGCGGCAGGCGGCCACAATGATCGCGGTGGGCATGGGTGAGCACCACGAAGTCCAGCAGGCGGGCATCGAAGGGCAGCCGGGGCGCGCCGTCGGGCACGCCGGCCGGGCGCTCGGCATAGGCTCCGCAGTCCACGAGCGCCCGCACGCCGATCCGGTCGTCGGTCAACAGGGTGCAGGAACCGGTCACGCCGTCGGCGCCACCGATGAAGGTCACTTGCATAGTCGTGTCCGAAAGCTCTTCTGGGAAAGCGGTCAGGCGTTCCGTATCGATGTCATGCGACGGCGCTGCCGGACTGTGGCTCTACGCAACAATCGCGAGCGCGGATGCCGCCGCAAGGCCGTTGTTGGTGCCGGGCGGCTGATTCTACGCGGGCCGTCGAGGCTGCCAGGCGTCTAGTGCTCGCGCAGGGCGCGTATGAGTTGGTCCTTGTTCATACCGGAGCGGCCGTCAATGCCGATCTCCTGGGCCCGCTCGTAGAGCGCCTCTAGCGTCCACTGTTCGTAAGGATCGGCCTGACCGCCTTTCTTGCCGGGGTTGTCGGCGTTGGCGATACGGGCGGCTTTTTCTTTGCTCGCCCCCTGTTCGCGTAGCGCTTCGTACTGCGCCTCGTTCTTGATCGACTTGCCGTGGTCATCGTCAGCCATGACGGGGCGATCCTGTCCGTGTGATAGCTACGACGATAGTCTCGCTCTGGGCGTTTTCACAAGTCGATGGATTTTCACGATCCCTTAATAGACGTCCGCCACGCTGGTCTATCACCACGAAAGTGGCCGGCTCGTGGCCGCGCCCAATAATTACCTCCAGGGAGATCATCGATGGGTCACCGAAACAAACGTTATCGCTCGTTCTTTGCGCCGCAGTCGCGCCGCTCGTTTCTGCGGCGGGCCGGCTATACCGCCGGTGCGGCCCTGGGCGCGGGCTTGGTCACAGGCTGCAGCGACGGCGCCGATGTGCGTGTGGGGCGCGCGCCGGCTAGTAGTACGACAACGTTTGCCCACGGTGTGGCCAGTGGCGACCCGCTGGCCGACCGGGTGATGCTCTGGTCGCGCGTGACCCCGTCCACCGCCGGGTCGGTCAGCGTGGCCTGGTGGCTGTCCGAGACGCCGGATGCCACCAGCCCGCTGCGCAGCGGCACGCTGGTTACCGACGCCGCACGCGATTATACGGTCAAGGTCGATGCTACCGGCCTGGCCGCCGGTCAGACCTATTACTACGGCTTTGAAGCCCAGGGCCAGCGCTCGCCCGTCGGCCGCACCCGCACACTGCCGACCACCGGCGTGGAGCGGCTGCGCATGGCGGTGGTGTCGTGCTCGAACTATCCGTTTGGTTTTTTCAACGTCTATGGGCGCATCGCCGAGCGGGCCGATCTGGACGTGGTTCTGCACCTGGGCGACTACATCTACGAATATCCGGGGCGCGGTGTGCCACCGGAGGTCAACCCGGACGAGTACGGCGACGGTCGGCCCCTGGGCCGGGCGCCCGAGCCGCCCTACGAGATCGTCACGCTGGAGGACTATCGCACCCGCTATGCCTGTTATCGCACCGATCCCGACCTGGCCGAGGTGCACCGCCAGCACCCGATGATCGTGGTCTGGGACGATCACGAGTCCACCAATAACAGCTGGCGCGATGGGGCTCAGAACCATGATCCCGATCGCGGGGAGGGGCCGTGGCCGGCGCGCGAGGCTGCCTCAGTTCAGGCCTACTACGAATGGCTGCCGATTCGCGAAACCGTGCCCGACACGCCGCTTGCGATCTATCGCAGCTTCGACTTCGGCGATCTGGTGCGCCTGAACATGCTCGACACGCGCCTGATCGGCCGCGACGAACAGCTGGCCAACAACGCCGAGAACGGCTTTACCGATACCGGCGCCTATGCCGATCCCGATCGCACGCTGATCGACGACACCCAGCGCGACTGGCTGGCCGGCCGGCTGCAGAACAGCCCGGCCCGCTGGCAGCTGCTGGGCCAGCAGGTCATGTTCGGCCAGCTCAAGGCCGTGGGCGCGCCCAACAGCAGTAACACCGACAACCCGGGCGGCCAGGGCGGCGTATTCATCAATTCAGACCAGTGGGATGGCTACCCGCGTGCTCGCGAGGCCATCTGGCGTCTGATTCGCGGCGGCCAGGCAGCACCCAACGTGGCGATTGATAACGTCGTGGTGCTGACCGGCGATATTCATACCTCCTGGGCCCAGGACATCACCGAAGACCCCAACAATCCGGATGCCTACAACCCCGATACCGGCGCCGGCAGCATGGCCGTCGAGTTCGTGGGCACCTCGGTCACCTCACCCGGCAGCAACGGCAATCCCGAGACCACCAAGGCCCAGAACCCGGCCATGAAATATGTCGAGCTGGCCAGCCGCGGCTATATGCTGCTGGATATCACCCGCGAGCGGATTCAGGCCGAGTGGTGGTATGTCGACGACATCGAAACACGCAATGACCAGCAGCGTTTCGCGGCGGCTTATTTCTCCGAAGACGGCGACAACCGCGTACGGGCCGGTGCGAGTGCCAGCCAAGAACGCACCGACGCGCCGGCGCTTGCCCCGGTACAGGCCAACTTCAATACCGATACGGCCTGACGCACCGAACGTCGTATCGGCAACGCGGCGCGAGCGCGACATACTGGTCCCGGAATTTTGAAACCGGGGCCAGGCACCGGACATGTCGAGCGCGTCACGCCGTGTTATTGCAGGCCTGCTGGGCCTTGTCATCGTGTGCATCGCCGGCTGCGTTACGCCGGGCGGCGCCGACCGGGCCCAGCTGGACGACTTCATGCGCCAGGAGCGGGCCTGGGCCGGTCTCGCCAGTCATCAGCTCACGCTGGCCGATCAGAGCGTCGTTGTCTATTCGGAAGGCGGGCCGCCCGATGCGCCAACGCTCGTGCTGCTGCACGGCTATACCGGGGACCGCAACCACTGGAACCGCGTGGCGCGTGAGCTGACCGCGCGCTGGCATCTCGTGGTGCCCGATCTCCCCGGCCACGGCCAGACGCCGCTTAACGACAATGCCTCGGCCGACGGCATGTCCAATACGCTGATCGACTTCGCCCGTGCCAAGGGGCTCACCGATTATGTGCTGGTCGGGCATTCCATGGGCGGCGCGGTGGCCACGCTCTGGGCGCTGGGTCAGCCGGATCAGACCCGCGGGCTGGTGCTCATTGATGCGGCCGGTGTCTACCAGGACAACCCGTCGCCGGTGATGAGCGCCATTGAACGAGGTGACAATCCGCTTGCCATCCGCACCGAGGCCGACTACCAGCGCGTGCTCGATCTGGCCATGGCCAAGCCGCCGTTCATTCCCGAGAGCATCCGCCACGCCCTGGCCATGCAGGCCGTGGCCCACCGCGACGCCCAGTCGCAAATTTTAGACAACCTGCTGAACGTACAGACGCATCTGCCCGCCAGTACCTATCAAATGGTGCTGGACGGGCTGCGCATGCCGGCGTTGATTATCTGGGGCGCGAAGGATCAGATCTTCGATGTACGTGTGGTCGACGAGCTGACGGCCGGGCTGGCCGATAGCCGTGCGACCGTTTTTCACGATGTCGGCCACACGCCGATCCGCGAGGCCCCGCGGCGCACCGCGCTGGCCATCGACGATTTTGCCTCGTCTATCTTTACGGCGCGTTCTTTGCCTGGGCGTCGTGACTAACCGGGCAGTTCAGGTATTCGCTGTTATCAATCCAGTCCGGCTTCGGGTAGTAGGCAAACAGGTACTGCCCGTCCTTGATGCTGTTGATCAGGGGTTTGACGATGCCCGGGCGCACCGCCGGGCAGCCCCAGCTGCGGCCCAGACGGCCGATGCGATGCACGAACGACGGCGTGGCATAGTCGGCCCCGTGCATGACGATCGCCCGCTTGTAGGCATTGTCGTTGACGCCTTCTTCCAGGCCTTTCAGGCGTAGCGCATAGCCCTTGCTGCCGTAATAGCTGTTGGCCGTGCGATACAGGCCGATGCTGGACGCATGACTGCCCGGCTTGTTGGAGAAGAAGGTGGCCTTGTTGTCGCCGGTGGCACTGCCATGGGCCACTCGTTCGTTGAACAGAAGCGCCGGCTCGTCCAGATCAAACACCCACAGACGCTTGGCCGTGGAGGGCATGGAATAATCAATGACCGCCAGCGTGTGCGCATCCGGCTCGCCGTGGTAGCTGGCACAGCGCAGCGCCTCGGCGGCCATGGACAGCACATGGCTGTCGGCATCCGGCGCCAGGGTCTGCAGGGTCTTGCCCAGGGGTGAGGCGAGCGTGGTCTGGCTGGCCAATACAAGGGCCAGCAACGCACCCACACGGCCTGGCCGGCGGCGTGATCGATAACGGGTCGGTATAAACGCGCTCAGCATGGCCCATACCTTACGTGGCGTGCTGTTGATGCGCGCTTACGCCGGTCTCGCAGCAGCCCGAGGCAGCGCGACAACCCGCGCGGCACCTAGAAGAAATGCCGGAACCCGATCTGGCACTGCGTGATGCCCCCGGAATCCTGACTCTCGTAGCGACAGCTGCTGCGCAGCGCGTTGTTGGTCGAGATCGGCACGTTGGCGGTCAGCGATGTGCGCTGGCGTTCAAAGCCGGGCGTGAAGTAGAGCTGCTCGAAATCAATACCCAGCTGTACGGGCTTTTGAATCCAGAGCGCGCCCAGCTGGGCGCCGGCGCCGGCTGCCAGGGTAGGCTCGGATTGGGGCACGGTCTCGGCGCGGGCCACCGCAAAGCCATACGGGCGCAGATGGCCTAGCTGCCAGGCCAGCCCCGGTCCGCCCTGAATCTGTAACCCCAGGCCACGATCGTGTTCGAGCGGCACCTGCTCCAGACCGCCGTCGACAAACCAGGAAATAGGGCTGAAAAACGTGCTGCGTGGTGCGATCGAGCGGATATGCACCAGATCCAGGCGTTCCAGCTCGACATCGCCGTCCTCGTAGGCCCGTAGTTTGAGGTTGAAGCCTTCGATGCCGGCGCCGTCCAGATAGCCCTGCGGGCGGTCCAGCACGTCGTGATAGGTCATACGAAAGCCGAACTCGCCAAAGGCGCGGCCGTCCAGCGAGCCGGCGGCCAGGGAGGCCAGATGTGTGCGATGCCCGGCTTCGGGTGGGGCCGGTGCCGCCGCCGCGGTGTCAGGCGGGGCAGGGTTCTGCTGTACGGCGCGCAGCAGTGCCAGACTGGCCTGTGCGGTGTCTCGGCTGCGCGCGCTCTTGCGGCCCTTGATGCGAAGCGCCTGATAGGCCACGTCTGCGATGCGATGGCGCTGGCCCGGCGGGCGTGCCTTGAACGCATTGCTTTCGAGCAGGGACGGGTCATGCATCAGGCGAGCCGCCAGGCGCCGGTCGGCGGGTGATAACGCCTCGGCGGCATGCGTGAGCGCGTTGACCTTCGAAGCGCGATAGTGGCGGCTCGTGACCAGGCCGGCCTGCTCGAGCGTGCGAATCGTATGCACGGGCAGCTCGGTCACGCGCAGGCCCTGCAGCAGATCGGCCTCGGGCCGGGCGACATTCACCAGCTCCAGCAGCCGAAACGAGCAGTTCTCGTCGAAGAAATAATAATCAAAGTTGATGTCGCGCAGCTCCCAGAGATGCGCCACCAACCAGTCCAGCTCGTCATGATTCAGATTGAGCGTGTATTCCCAGATATCGCGGTTTTCCAGAAAACCGTACTGGTGAATACGCTGGGCATAGGACGATACCGAGAACCGCCCCGGATAGCCGCCGGCCAGGCCGCGCCAGATATAAAGCGCTGAATTGTCCTGGCCGGCGGTCTGGGCGCTGAAGGTGATTGCCCGGGAGAGATATTCCGACTCGGGCGTTTTTGATGCGTCCAGGCGTAACAGCGTGTGCCCGAACATCGAAGACGGACTATTCAGATACGCCGCTGGAAACACCAATACCAGCTGCCCGATCGGCATACGCTCGCGCCAGTCATGATAGGCCTGACAGTGGCCGAGCGGGTCGGCCTCATGCCAGCCCAGATGTTCGGCCAGAAAACGATAACGCGCCGGAAAGCGACAGCGCGCCGGGCTGTGTGGCGGCGCCAGGGCCTTGCGGGTGGCCCGCAGCTCGGCCAGCGGGTCACGCGCGCCATTGGCGGACAGGAAGAAATCGGCGTCGTCGACATAGCTTGTGCCCACGCCGCGCAGCGTTGCACCGGGATTGATATGGAGCAGCGCCTGCCATCGCGGCGTGGCGGCCAGGCGCGCCATAGATGCCTCGACGGCCGCTGAGGCCGGTGCAACACACATAAAAGCTGCGGCGAGGATCAACGCGGCACGGCCCAGTGCGGACCTGACACCTGTCGACGCATGACCGCCAAGCGTTATGTGAGATCTGTGCTTGATAGAGATGCTCGATGGCATGAGGCGTGTGGCCGGCGCCCGAGGCGGCTTGCGGGGCGGATGGCGACATTCAAAAAAATACCCCGCCGACAATCGACGGGGTATCACCGCAGGCGGTGGTCGCTACGAAGCGTAGACGCTCAGGCGGTTGTCTTTTTTCATGACGGTGTCGATGTTGGTCATGACCTGACCGGCATCGACATCCGAGCTCGGGAACACGTCGGCAAAGTGCTGGTGCATCACGTCGTCGAAGTGGGCGCGGTCATCCGGCTGAATGCCCATGGAGACCGACAGCGCGGTCAGCGCTTCGCCATGGCCGCTGGCCATGTCCTGGGCCACTTCTTCTAGCATGCCGTTCATGGCCAGCAGGCTCTTGCCGTCGTAGGTCAGCGCGCCGCTGGTGTCACAGCCGTTGGTGCCGCTGGTCATGCCGAAGGTGGCGTTGCCGGACGTGCCGTTGACGGTGGTGGCCAGCAGGTGCACCGGCAGGCCGCTCTTGCCCTCGAACACCAGGTTGCCCCAGCCACAGCCGTCGCCGCCCGGCGCAACCGCACTGGCCGACGCGCTCATGCCCACAAGCGCCATCCCCACGATGAGTTTTTTCATTGTATTCCCCCTAAGAGATAAATCCGTTGATCGGTGTCAATTCATATTGACACCCAGACATTACGCGGATTCGTCAGAACATATCAATAGATATGTCGCCTCATGGGGGCTAAAAGCGCTATGTGTCTGTTTTATTGGAATCTTTAGGCTGTGCCCGGTGCCGGTAGCCACAAGACGAGATCGCTGCAGGGCTCGGCCGGATCAGGCCTGAGTCTTCTCCAGCGCTTTTAACAAAAACGCAAAGATCAGCCCCATTTCCTCCAGTGCAGCAAAGCGCCCCGGCAGCCCGCCGTGGCCGGCGGCCATGTGGGTCTTCAAGAGCAGCGGGTTGGCGTCGGTCTTGGTTGCGCGCAGCTTGGCGGTCCACTTGGCCGGCTCCCAGTAGGTCACCCGTGGGTCGGAGACGCCCGCGATGACGAGAATAGCCGGGTAATCCTGGGCGGCCACGTTCTGGTAGGGGCAGTAGCTGGCGATGGTGGCAAAGGCGGCTTCGTCGTCGCGCGGGTTGCCCCATTCGGGCCACTCGGGCGGGGTGAGCGGCAGGGTGTCGTCCATCATGGTGTTCAAGACATCCACGAAGGGCACGTCGGCGATGGCGGCCCCGAACAGTTCCGGCCGCTGGTTGATAACGGCCCCGACCAGCATCCCGCCGGCGCTGCCGCCGAAAGCGGCAATGCGCCCGGGGCCGGTAAAGCCGGCCTCGCAGAGGTGCTCAGCCACGCGGATATAGTCGGCAAACGTGTTGGGTTTCTTGTCGAGCTTGCCGTCGGCATACCAGCGATAACCGCGTTCCTTGCCGCCGCGCACATGGGCGATGGCATGGATGAAGCCGCGATCAATGAGCGAGAACCGGCTCGATGAAAATGCGGCCGCCTCGCTGATGCCGTAGGCGCCGTAGCCGTGCAGCAGGCAGGGCGCACTGCCGTCGAGGGGTGTGTCGCGGTGATAGGTCAGCGTGATGGGCACGGCCTCGCCGTCGGCGGTCTCGGCGGTCAGCCGCCGCACGATATACGCCGCGGGGTCAAAGCCGCTGGGCACCTGGCGCTGCTTGCGCAGTTCTCGCGTGCCGCGGGCCATGTCGTAGTCGAAGGTCTCGTCTGGCGTGTGCGGTGCGCTATAGAGAAACCGCAGGGTGGCGGTGTCGTATTCATAGCCCACCGACATGCCCAGGGAGTAGGCCTCGTCGTCAAAGGCGATAGCGTGCTCGGTCCCGGTCTGCTTGGCGGTGATCACGATCCGCGGCAGGGCATCGGCACGTTCCATGCGCACCCGGTAGTGGGCCAGTTCCACGTGGTCGAGAATCAACCGGCCGGGCACATGCGCCACGATCTCTTCCCAGTGGGCATAGTCGGGTGCGGCGATCGGCGCGCGCATGAGCTTGAAGTCCTCGGCGTCGCCGGCGTTGGTCAAGATGACGAAATGCGTGCCGTTGTCGTCGTCTACGCTGTATTCACGACCGGGTACGCGGGCGGCAATCAGCCGGGGCTCGGCATGCGCGCTGGCTGCCGGGATAAAGCGGGTCTCACTGGTGGCGTGGTCGTGGGCCTGGATGAGCAGATAGTCGCCGGACTGGGTCTCGCCGATGGAGACAAAAAAACCGGCATCGGGCTCTTCGTAGACCAGCACCGCCTCTGACGGTGCTGCCCCCAGCGCCAGGCGCCAGACACGACAGGGCCGGTGATTATCGTCTAGCGTGGTGAAGAACAGCGTATTGGCGTCCGCCGACCACTGGACGTTTCCGGTAGCGTTGCCAATCGGCGGCTGGATTTCATCACCCGTGGCGATATCCCGCACGTGGATGGTGTAGGCCTCGGAGCCGCGCTCGTCCAGGGCAAAGGCCAGCTTGGCGTGATCGGGGCTGTGGTCGACCGCGCCCAGCGAGAAATACTCGCGGCCCTCGGCTTCGGCGTCGCCGTCCAGAAGGATCTGCTCGTCGGTGAGCGGCTGGCCGGGTTCGGCGCTGCCGTCGGCGGCTCTCGGCGCACGACAGAAGATCGGGTGCTGTCCGCCTTCGCGGAAGCGCACGTAATAGACATGCGGCCCATCCGGCGTGGGCACGCTGGCATCCACCTCGGCCATGCGGGCCCGCATCTCGGCCACCAGCTCGGCCTGAAGCGTGGTGGTATCGGCCATCATGGCCTCGGTATAGGCGTTTTCAGCGTCCAGATAAGCCCGGATCTCACCGTCGAGCCGGCTGGGGTCCATCATGGCGTCGCGCCAGTGGGCATCCCGCAGCCAGGCATAGTCGTCGGTCAGCGTGGTCCCGTGGATCTGGGTCTGGTCAGCAACGCGCTGGGCGATCGGCGGCTGTGGCCGCGCATCAGGTGCAAAGTCGGTCATGCGAACATCGTCGTCGAGCGTGGGCAGGAAGATGGCGCCCTGGCGGTGGGGTTCAAGGCGATACGTGATCGTCGCGCGTGACCGGGTCGGCCAGCAGCCGTGCCGCGCGCCGGGCGGCATAATCCAGGCGCTCGGTGTCACGCGGGTTGTTCACGCTTGGGCGCGTGGCCGCTTCCAGCGAGGCCGCATGCTCGCGCAGCAGGGCCCGGTCGTCGGCGCGGCCGATGAACGCGCCGCTTTCGCCCAGCCGGTCCAGCATATGCACGGCGGCATTCACGTCGGTGGCGAAATAACACCGCAGCTGATCGTAGATGGCGTTGGTCAGGGTTTTGAAATCAAATACCGGCGCCCAGACGCGCAGGACGTTGTCGTCATCGAAATAAGGCAATGACGGCATGCGGCTGCGTGCCATGCGGTCCACCGCCACGCTGAGCCAGTCCAGACAGCTCATGGCGGTGTAGGGGTCGTTGGTGCCCGGTGAGAGCGCCCGGGCGGCAATCTCGACCAGCTCGTTGACCAGAAACAGCACGTCTTGCGACTGGGTGCGTGACCGGCCGATGGCAAACGCCTGGCGGATCTGATCGCCGATGCGGGGATCGTCGAGGGCCTGGCCCGGCCAGACCTCCACCAGCGCCTGGGAGTCGACGACGAAATCGCCGGGCACGCGGCTCATGCGGATCACCAGGTCGTGCTCGCAGGCGATGCGCATCAGTGTCTTATGCACCACGTTCTGGATATAACCGCTGGTGGGCGCGGTCACCGCACGCGCGCGATTGGCAAAATCGCCCGGCAGGGCGGTCGCCGAGTGGGTGCCCTCGGGCGGGCGCGAGCGCTGGTCGTAAGCGCTGATGGCACGGTCCAGATCCCCGCCGATGTCGGCGATCACGTTGGAGACGTGCAACGACTCGGCGATGTGATGAATGAAATAGATCAGCACCGCCAGACTGGCCATGGCCAGCACGATGGCAAAGACGATCGACAGATGGGGCACGAAGCTGGCCCCGGTGTCGTCGCCGGCCTGAATAGTGCGCAGCAGGAGGACGCAGTACACGAAGGTGGCCAGAAACGTGCCCAGCGTGACCTGGTTGCCCTTGTCGCTCATGAAGTTGGTGAGCAGACGCGGGCCCAGCGTGGTGGTGGTATAAGACAGGGCCGCGATCGTGATCGAGAACGTCACACCGGCCACGCCGATCATCGAACCGGCCACCGTGGTGAGGATATCGCGCGCCCCCGAGGCCTGTACGCGATAGACCCAGGGCACGGCATCAATCCAGGCGTTGCCCAGCCAGCCATCGACGCTGGCCAACGCAAACGACAGCAGGCCCGCCACGAAAGCCATCAGCGACGGGATGAACCAGTAACTGGTCTGAAGCGCGGTCCAGAGTTTGACGAGCTTGGCCACAGGCCGCTGATCACGTAAAGATGTGGATAAAGCTTATCAGCCGCGAAGCCCAATCATGCAGCGCACCATCGGGGAGATGACCATCGAATGTATCAAGGGCGATATCACCCGCCAGGGCGATATCGACGTGATCGTGAATGCCGCCAACCGCCAGCTCAAAGGCGGCGGCGGGGTCGACGGGGCGATCCACCGCGCCGCCGGGCCACAGCTCCTCGAGGCCAGCCGCGCGCTGGCGCCGATCGAGGCCGGCCAGGGCGTGATCACGCCAGCGTTTGATCTGCCCAACGACTGGGTGGTGCACTGCGCCGGCCCGGTCTACTCGGATGATCCCGAGGTGCCGGGCCAGCTGGCGGGCTGCTATCGCAGCGCGGTGGAGCTGGCCGAGGACAAGGCCGCGGCCTCGATCGCGTTTCCGGCTATTTCGGCCGGTATCTATGGGTATCCGCTGGCCGAGGCGGCCACCATCGCCATGGAAACGCTCGGTGAGGCCGCGCGCTCGGTGATCACGCTGAAACAGGCGCGTTTCGTGCTGTTTTCTGATGAGGCCCACGATGCGTTTTCTGAGGCGCTGTCGATTCTCACCTAAGCGTGTCGATATCTCGCTTTATTTTCGGTGTTACACGTGAAACGCTAGGTTCTGTCTGTTTTCGTAGGAACGCCTGTCATGGCAAAGACTCATAAAGACACCCTGATCGAGTGGCTGCAGGAAGCGCATGCCTTCGCCAAACACGGGGAGACCATGCTCTCCGGGCGGGCCGATGCGCTCGAGGGCGACTACCCGGAGCTGGCGGCGCGTATGAGCGAGCACGTATCCGAAACCCAGGCCCACCAGAAAGAGATCGCCGACTTGTTGGCCGATCTGGGCGGTGACGTCTCCAAGGCCAAAGACATTGGCGGCAAGGTGTCGGCTGTCGGTCATTCCTGGGGCACCCAGATGACCGGGGAGACCGCGGTGCAGAGCGTGGCGGCCAGCATCGCCTTCGAGCACTTCGAAGTGGCCAACTATCGCGCGCTGATCACCACGGCCGAAGCGGCCGACGAGGGCCAGGCCAAGGCTACGCTGGAATCACTGGTGGCCGACGACGTGGCCATGGCCAAATGGCTGGAAGACAACCTGGTGGATGCCACCAAGCAGTATCTGGGTGCCGAGGCCTGAAAACGAGCTCAACGCCTAACTGACCGAGCGGCACCCGAGCGACACCAGGGGCGAAAGTCGTATAGGGCCATTGCGGCCGGGGTGGCATCGTCGGAATGAAATAACCGACCGCCCCGGCCATGACGTCACCGCCTGCGACACGCTATCTCTCCGACTTCGAACACGCTCGCGATAACCCCCAGGATTTCTGGGGCCGTGAAGCCGCCCATATCCGCTGGCTGAGCCCGCCCGAAAGCGTGCTGGATACGCGTGCGGCCCCGTTCTATTCCTGGTTTGCCGGAGCCACCCTCAACACCTGCGACAACTGTTGTGATCGTCACGTCGAGGCCGGGCACGGCGAGCGTGTGGCGCTGATCCACGACAGCCCGGTCACCCATAGCGTCACCCGCCTGACCTACGACGAGCTCTTGGCCCGGGTGGCCCGGTTTGCCGGGGCGATTCGCGATCAGGGGGTCGAAAAAGGCGACCGGGTTATCATCTATATGCCGATGATGCCCGAGGCGGTCATCGCCATGCTGGCCTGCGCGCGTATCGGCGCGGTGCATTCCGTGGTGTTCGGCGGCTTTGCCGGGCCGGAGCTGGCCAAGCGTATCGACGACGCCACGCCCAAGCTGGTGATCTCGGCCTCCTGCGGTATCGAGCCGGGCCGGGTGGTGGCTTACAAGCCCCTGCTGGATCATGCCCTGGAACTGGCCGCGCACAAGGTGGCGCGCTGTATCATCATCCAGCGCGAGACCCAGGGTTGCGAGCTGGTGGCCGGTCGCGACATCGACTGGCAGGAGGCGGTGGCCACGGCGCGTCCCGCCGAATGCGTACCCGTGGCGGCCACCGATCCGCTGTATATCCTCTACACCTCGGGCACCACGGGCCAGCCCAAAGGCGTGGTGCGCGATAACGGCGGCCATGCCGTGGCCATGCACTACTCGGCCCGCGCGGTGTACGGTCTTCGCCCGCAGGACACCTTCTGGACCGCCTCGGACGTGGGCTGGGTCGTCGGCCACTCTTACTGTGTGTATGCGCCGCTGTTGCTGGGCTGTACCACCGTTATCTACGAGGGCAAGCCGGTGGGCACGCCGGATGCCGGGGCGTTCTGGCGCGTGATTGAAGACCACAGCGTGAATGTGTTTTTCACCGCGCCCACGGCGTTTCGCGCCATCAAGAAAGTGGACCCCGAGGGCCAGGCAGCGGCCGGTTATGACGTCTCCAGCCTGCGGGCGCTGTTTCTGGCCGGCGAGCACTGTGATCCGGACACGGCCGCCTGGGCCGGGCAGCATCTGGGCGTGCCGGTCATTGATCACTGGTGGCAGACCGAGACCGCCTGGGCCATCACCGCCAACCCGCTGGGCATTGGCGATCTGGGCGTGCCGACCGGCTCGGCGGGCCGGCCCATGCCGGGTTATGACGTGCAGGTGTTGGGCCCGGACGGCACCCCTGTGGCCGACGGCCAGATGGGCGACATCGCGATTGCACTGCCGCTGCCGCCGGGCACGCTGACCACGCTGTGGAACAACGATACGCGCTACGTAGAGGCGTATCTCTCGGCCTACGACGGCTTCTATCGCTCGGGCGATGCGGGTTATTTCGACGAGCAGCACAATCTGTGGGTGATGAGTCGTATCGACGACATCATCAACGTGGCCGGGCATCGCCTGTCCACGGGCATGATCGAGGAGGTCGTCGCGGCCCATGACGATGTGGCCGAGGCCGCGGTCATCGGCGCACGCGATGCCGACAAGGGCCAGCTGCCGGTCGCGCTCGTGGTCTTGAAGGCCGGCTGCACGCGCGACGAGGCCGATATCGTGGCCGAGCTCATCGCGGCAGTGCGCGAGGCGATTGGCCCGGTGGCGGCGTTCAAGAAAGCCGTCATCGTCGAGCGCCTGCCCAAGACCCGCTCGGGCAAGACGGTGCGGGCCACGCTGCGCCAGATCGCCGACGGCGACGCGGTACAGATCCCGGCCACCATCGACGACGCCACCGGCCTGGACGAGATCGCCGAACGTCTGGCTACGATTGGCTATGCCCGGAATGACGGCCAGACAGCGCCATCGTCATCCGGTAATCGTCCATGACATAGCCGCCGCCGATATCCAGCGCGTGGGCATCGACGATATGAAAGCCCATGCGCTGGTAGAAGGCGATGCTGGCTGCGTTGTGGCGATTGACCCGCAGCGCCAGCCGCCTCGCACCGCTGGTACGGGCTGCGGTTACCAGGTGCTCCAGCAGCTGCCGGCCCAGGCCCTGGCCGCGCGTTTCGGCGGCTAGATAGAGCTTGTCCAACAGGCGGGTATCGGCTTCGTCGCCGGGCGCCAGCGCGGCATAGCCCACCTCGTGGCCGGCCTGCTCGGCCAGATAGAACGTGGTGCCCGCGGCCTCGGCCGCAGCCAGGGCAGCCGTGGTATAGCTCTGTGCCAGCATGTAATCGACCTGGGCCATGCCGATGATCGGCCCATAGTGTTCGGGCCAGATGCGGTGGGCCAGGGCCGATATCGTCGCCTGGTCTGCGGGGCCGGCCGCGGTTCGTAGCGTGGTCTCAGTCGTCGTTGTCACGGCGGCCCGCAAGCTGTCGTCTGATGGCATCGCCGTAGTGGCGATCGGCCAAGAGCGCGCGCCCGGCTCTGGAACTGGCCAGCCGGGTTTCGATCCAGCGCGCTCGTCGGGTCAGACGTTCGGCGTGTTCGGACGCCGGCACGGCCTGGTTCAAAAGAACCTCGACCTCGCGCAGCTCGCGATGAGTAGCGATCTCGGGCGGCACGAAACCCGCGTTTTTCAGCAGCCGATAGCCAGCACGTAACTCGGCTGGCACGTGGCGCGCATCGTCGGGTGGCAGCGGCCGGCCCTGGCCGGGCAGATCGTCCATCTCGCCGGCATCAATGGCGTTCTGGATATGGGCGTCGGCGAGTCGGTCGAGTAGGCTCATTGGTTTGGCGTTTTGCGTGCCGGTACGCTCTATAGTGCCGGTCGCCTCTTCTCGGGACAAAAGACGATGACAGAGTTTCTGGCTCCGGCCCTGGACGGCGCCGACGTAGTCGATTCTTGTGAGATCGGCGATCTGACGATCGCCTATGAAACCTTCGGCCGGCCCGATCGGCCTGCGCTGCTGCTGATCGTGGGCCTGGGCATGCAGCTGCGCGCCTGGCCGGACGCCTTTTGCCGCGCGCTGGCCGATACCGGGCTGTATGTCATCCGCTTCGATAACCGCGATATCGGCCTGTCCAGCCAGTACAAGACGAAACAAGCCTATCCGTCGCCGGTGAAAGCGTTCATGCGCAGCGTGTTCAAGCGTCCGATCGGCGCGCCCTATGATCTGGAGGCCATGGCCGACGATGCCACCGGCCTGCTGGATCATCTGGGGGTACGCGAGGTTCACGTCGTTGGCGTATCGATGGGCGGGATGATCGCCCAGATCCTGGCCGCTCGTGATCCGGGCCGCGTCAAGACGCTGACCTCGATCATGTCGACCTCCGGCCATCACCGACTGCCGCGCAGCCGCCTGGCTGTGCTGCTGCGCCTGTCCAAGGCGCCCAAGAGCCGCTCGCCCGAAGACGTGGCGGCACACATGGCCAAGACCATGCGCATGATCGGCAGCACCGACCCCAAGCTGGCTCGCAGCGAGGCCGACTGGTATCGCGAATGTCTGAAAAACGCCGAGCGCGCCTACTCGCCGGCCGGCACGCATCGCCAGATGCTGGCCGTGCTCTCGGCCCGCTCGCGGCGCAAGTTACTCGAACGCATCCAGCAGCCGGCCCTGGTCATCCACGGCAAGGCCGACCCGCTGCTGCCCGTAGCCCACGGCCGGGACACGGCCAAGCACTTGCCCAACGCCCACTACGAAGAAATTGACGGCCTGGGCCACGATTTGCCGCCGCGGCTTTTGCCACGCTATGTCAGTTGGATACGCGCGCTGATCAACGGCGAGCTGTCGATGAACGGCTGACGGCCCCAAGGGCCTGTTGAGGCTTCATACGAGTCCGCGCCAAGCGCTGCTTTGCGCCAAGACGAGGCGTAGCGCGCGCCGCGCAGTCATTCTGCGCAAGCGCGCTAGAACGCTGGATTGC
>DCKU01000034.1 GCA_002320455.1 Salinisphaera sp. UBA1666 | reverse complement strand
TGAAACCTCAACAGGCCCTAGCCGTGGGGGCGTTAAAGCGTGTCGTCGTTATATCTCACGACGACGACACACCCTGACTCCTTGCAGCCAGCCAGTCGCCGATGAGCGGCCAGATCTCACGCTGGGCGTCCTTGGAAATCACGATGCCGGGGTGATCGTAGTCGCGGGCATAGCCGTGGGCCACGCCGGCTTCGATGAACGTGCTATCCCGGCTGGCGGTTGCTGAGGCGAACGCGCGGCAGCCGGCCGTCGGGTCTACTCTGTCGGCGCTGCCGCTGACGGCCAGCAGCGGGCAGGCGAGCCGGGCCAGATCATCGCGGATGAGTCCGCTGCGACGGCCCTGGGCCACCCAGTCGCAGGCATCACGCGCGGCAGCGGCCGGCTCGTCGACCGGACCCAGGCCCACGCTACGCGCCGGCAGGTGGCCCCGAAGACGCACCAGGCCGCGAGTCAGGATATGACCGGGCCAGTCGAGCATGCGCTTGGCGTGCTGATACTGGCTGGCCAGCAGTACCAGCCCGCCCAGGCGATCAGGCGCGACATGACGGGCCAGCGCCCGTGCCGCGGTCACGCCCCCAAACGAATGACCGATCCAGAACGCCGGCTGATCGTGGCGTGCGGCCACCCAGTCGTCCATGGCCGGCACGTCATAGGTCATGTGCTCGACCAGGCCCAGCCGCGCGCGGCCACAGTCGGGCCCGTCGGAGAGGCCGCGCCGCTGGAGGATATAGACCTGATGGCCGCGCTCGGCCAGATAGGCCGCCAGCCCGATATCGCGATCGGACAGCCAGAAGCGCCGGTCCGTGAACATGCCGTGCATCAGCACCACCGGTGCGCGCTTGGCGGTCAAGCCACCAACGCGGGTGATCCGACATGCGCCGCCGTCCGGTGCGCCGAGCACATGATCGACGCGCTCAACCACGAACCACGTGCCAGCCGATGGCCACCACGCAGCCCGCGACCACCAGCGTGAGCACGCGGCGCAGCTGCAAGAACCCGCTCTGCTGCCAGCCCTGGCGGGCGCCGCGTTCATCAGCGCCCCAGGCCAACACGAGAGCGGCCAGCAGCAGGCCGAACGTATAGCCCTGGCCGAACATGGGACCGAGCAAGAGCGCCGGCCAGGCGATGAGCGCGGGCACTACGCCCAGGACCATATCCGGCGCCGGGGCTCGCCCGCGGGCCAGCATCAACCCCCACTGCACGCCGCCGATGAACGACACGATCGTGGCCAGATAGACCAGTGCGATATGTAGTACCCGCGCCGGTTCCAGCCAGTCGCCCCAGTAGGCTTCGTAGACGCCGGCGATGAACGGCACCAGCGCGAGCAGACCCAGGCCGACGGCGAGCAGCAGACTGGGCGGCCCGCTCGGACTCGGGCGATTGGCAGACGGTGCAGCCGCGTTGTGCGCGGTGGGGCTCTGGCTCATGAGGCAGGCTCGGACGGGGCGAAATGATCGGTCAGGGCGCGCACCAGAGGTTTCATGAAATAGCTGGATTCGGGCATGAGATCCACGGTGACGTCGTGCGCGGCGAGGGTATCGGCTACCAACGGGCCCACAGCCGCAACACAGCGCTCGGCCAGCGCGCGGGTCAAGGCCTCGCCGCGCTCGGTCTTGCGGGCGACCTTGAACAAGCGCTTAACCTGCGGCGAGCTGGTGAAGGCCACCGCGTCGATGACGCCGGCCACGATCTGATCGATGAACCCGGCCACCGCGTCATCTTCGGCGTCGTCGGCATAGATATACGGAGCCACCGGCTGCACCGTCGCCCCCGCGGCCTCCAGCGCGTCACGCAGCGGTTGGTTGGGCTCGGTGCCATAGAGCTGGACGCCGACGCGACGACCGGTGAGATCCTCGCCGGCCAGGGCGGCGATCACTCCGGCGCTGGTGGGCTCCGTGGCGGCCACGTCTCGCGATATCCCGAGGCTTTTCAGTTCGCGCACCGGTTTGGGCCCGCGGGTGATCTGGCGCGCGCGGGCCTGCGCGGCCCAGAAGCGCTCGGCGGTCGCGGCATCGATCGCCTGCACGAAGGCGTCGATACGACGCACGCCTTCGCCGGTCAGCCAGATCATGTCGGTAAGGCCCGGGGCGAGTACGCCGTCGACCCAGGCCCGAATCGGGGCCGGGTCCGGGGCGTCGCGGATATCGACCAGCGGGCAACGCACGATCCGTGCGCCGCGCTTATCCAGCATGTCGGCAAATAGATCGAGCTGGCGTGACTCGGGAACGCCGATACAGCGGCCGGCCAGGGCATCGGACAGGCTCATGGGTAATAAAAGACAGGACAACGACCAACGCTCAGTCTACCGGTCTGGCGCCGCCGTCGCGGCGCGGCTTTTGCATTCATTGCGTGAATGTCGGTAATCAATTGCATTTTCTATTCGTATTCTCTGGCAGGCCCTAGAATAGCCCGCAAGCCGACTCAGGAATGCTATCTTTTCAAACAGCTTTCCAAAAGTCAGATCGTTTCGCGCTTGGCATAAATCGAGGAGATGTACATGTCCCACTACAGCGACAACGTCAGTCAGATCAGCAAGCTCTGTGAACAGCAGGGCAGCGCCTGGGCCGCGATCAACCCGGAACACGCCGCGCGTCTGCGGGCCCAGAACCAGTTCCATACGGGCTTGGACATCGCTCGCTACACGGCCAAGATCATGCGTGAAGACATGGCCGCCTACGACAAGGATCCGGCCCACTACACGCAGTCGTTGGGTTGCTGGCACGGCTTCATCGGCCAGCAGAAAGCGATCTCCATCAAGAAGCACTTCGGCTCGCTGAAAGGCCGGTATCTCTATCTGTCGGGCTGGATGGTCGCGGCCCTGCGCTCGGAGTTCGGCCCGCTGCCGGACCAGTCCATGCACGAGAAAACCGCCGTGCCGATGCTCATCGAGGAGCTCTATACCTTCCTCAAGCAGGCGGATGCGTGGGAGCTCAACCACTACTTCCGGGATCTGGAAGAGGCCCGGGACAATGGCGATGAAGTGTCGGCCAAGAAGGCACAAGAAAAGATCGACAACTTCCAGACCCACGTGATCCCGATCATCGCGGATATTGACGCCGGTTTCGGCAACGAAGAGGCCACCTATCTGCTGGCCAAGAAGATGATCGAAGCGGGCGCCTGCGCCATCCAGATCGAAAACCAGGTCTCGGACGTCAAGCAGTGCGGCCATCAGGACGGCAAGGTCACCGTGCCGCATGCCAGCTTCCTGGCCAAGATCAACGCCGTGCGTTATGCCTTCCTGGAAATGGGCGTAGAAGACGGCATCATCGTGGCCCGCACCGATTCCCTGGGCGCCGGTCTCACGCAGGAGATCGCGGTCTCGCAGGAGCCGGGCGACCTGGGCGACCAGTACAACAGCTATCTCGACGGCGAGACCATCACCGACCCGTCCGAGATCAACGCCTCGGATGTGGTCATCAAGCAGGATGGCAAGCTGGTCAAGGTCAAGCGTCTGTCCTCGGGGCTGTACGAGTTCAAGAAGGGCACCGGCGAAGACCGCGTGGTGCTGGACTGCATTACCAGCCTGAAAAACGGCGCCGACCTACTGTGGATCGAGACCTCTACGCCCAACGTGGCGCACATCGGCGGCATGGTCAGCCGGATCCGCGAAGAAGTGCCGGACGCGAAGCTGGTCTACAACAACAGCCCGTCGTTCAACTGGACGCT
>DCKU01000102.1 GCA_002320455.1 Salinisphaera sp. UBA1666 | reverse complement strand
ATCTACTGAGAGGTCACACCTAGACCGCGTGGTCTTGCTCGTCGGCCGCGGCGTTGCCGCGGTCCATATCGGCGATGGCGCGCTCGCCCTTCTGGGCCATCGTTTCCAAACGCGTGATCTGCTCGGAGAGCTTGGGTAAGGCCTCGCGGCGATAGCGCGACACCTCGTCGATAGCACCCAGCACGTCAGCGAACGCGCTTTCGAGCTGTTCCATATCGAGCATCGCAGACGCACTGCGGTTCTGGATATCCACGCCCTGGCTGCGCAGCTGGGAAGCGGTCCCCGCGATCATGTCGGAGGTGGTCTTGTTGAGTGATTCGACCCGGTCCAGCACCAAGCGCTGATTGGCCAGCGCGAGCGCGACCGTCACGGCGACGTTCAGGGCCGACACCGTCACATTGAGCGCCCGATCCACGCCGCGCATGAGCTCTCGGTTGTTGCGAATGACCACTTCCAGGGCCAGTACGCCCTGCTGACTCACCGCCAGCTGCTGTTGCAGATCCACCACGCGCTGGCGCAGGGGAAAGATCAGCTCTTCTTCGATGAAACGACGCTTGGGCGACTCTGCATCCAGCCCGTCGCAGGCCCCCTGCAGGCGCCGGTCGATACCCTGGCCCAGAGCGATCTGGCGACTGAGCTGGTCCAGCAGCCGCCGCATGGCGTCCTGGTCGTCGGCGAGCGTCACGTTGTCACGACGCAACATGTCCTTGCCGGCTTCCAGGTCGCGGATGATGGCGTCGATGGCCTCCTGGGCGGTCTCGAACTTCTGGAAATAGCGCTGCAGCCGATCGCCCACGCCCGGAATGAACGAGAGTCGACGCGCCAGCGCCGAATCCTTGATCTTATGCCGCTGCGGATCAAGATCGCTCATGCGCCCACGCAGGTCAGTAAGCGCTTTGGCCACCGGCCCGCCGTCCTCGCCGTGTTGCGCCAGCTGACGAATCGGGGTCTGGAGCATCGCGCTGCGGTGGGCCGCCTGACGCTGTACTTCTGCGCCCATGCCGTCGACGGCCTCTCGCTGGGCGTGGGCGGTCGCGGCCTCATTCTCGTCCATGGCCAATACGTCAGCCGCAAAGCGGTCGGCGGTGGCCGCCAGTTCCGGGTCTTCGGGGTCTTGCGTGGCATCGGCCGACGCCTTTGCCTCGTCCGCGGCGGACGCCGACGTCTGGTTGTCGATATCGCGCTCGATGTCGTCGATCGGTAGCGACAGGCTCAAGGGGCTGGCCGCGCGGGTCTGATGTCTCGCCTGACGCGGGGCGCCGGCGTCTTCGGTGTCGGTCATGAGATGCGACTCTCTCGGGTCGGCTGGCCGTAGCGCTCGGCCTGGTCAAGGAAACGCTGAAGATCGCCAAGCGCCTGATCGGCACCGAGTGCGGCCTGCGGGCGATCGGTCTGAACGCGCGACATGACCACCGCTGCGTTATCCAGCGTCGTCATCGCCGCCTCGTTACGGGCCGCAAGATCACCGAGGCGGCGCTCGGTATCGGCCACCAGCTCCAGGCGCTCGCGCAGCGCGGCCCGCTCGTCGGCGTGCAGCCGCTCAGGCGTTTCATGCAATCGGCGGCGGACATAGGCCGCGTCGATGCCTGCCACGCCAGCGGCCAGACGATGCATGGCGTCAAGATTATCGGCGGCCGCCTTGCACACTTCAGCGACCATGGATCGCGAGCGCCCGTGCGTGAGCTCGCGCGCATCGAACTTGGCCGACAGCGCGTCCAGAACGCGAACGTAACGTGTGTAAAGCCGGTCGGCCTGACCGGCCAGATCCGGCCGCTTCACGTCTTGCAGCCGTTTCTTGCCGGCACAGAGTGCAAGAATCACCGCGTCGGCGCCGACCGGCGGATGATTCGGATCGAGCTCGGCGGTGCCTGCTTCGCGCGCCTGACGTTCTTTTGCCGCCTGCCGGGCCTGGGCCTCGGCCTCGATACGAGCGGCAGCCGCGCGTTCTTTACGCCGGGCCAGCCAGCCGCGCCAGCGGCGCTCGACCGGCACTTCTACGGCGATCGCCAACAGACCGGCAATCCACCCGTTGAAGCTGGGGTCGAAGCCGCCCCAGAGCGATGTCAGCCACAACGAAAAAGACACGAACGGCAGGCCGAAGACATAGCGGAGCACCGCCCGCCAGCGGGTCGGCGGCGTGACCGGAATCGCCAGCCGCGGATCGACCATGCCGATCAGAAACCACGGCAGACAGGACAGAAACAGCCCGTAAGAAAATCCTTGAAGGAAACCGAACATGAGCGCGGCGCGTCAGGCCCCGGTATGGCGAGTCATTATCAAGATACTGGGTATTTTGGGCGAAACATCAAACCCGGCACCTGAACCGGCGGTATTAAGGCAGAACAAACGTGGCCGACAGGCTGTTGTGATCCGAGAGCTGCATATCTGCCTCGCCGCCGATCGTACCGGGCGCAGCGAGTTGGACGCCGCGATAATAGATATGATCCAGCGGTTTATCGCCGCCGATCACCGCGCGTGTTCGTGCATCGTCCGGCTGGTCAAAGACCGGCCGAAGACCGGCCTGCCGGGTGACGGCTTCGAGCTTTTCGGTGCGGGCCGCGCTGCGGCTGTTCATGTCGCCGGCCAGAATCACCGGCCCGTCGTGTGCGGCGATGACACGTGCGATATCGGCCAGCTGGTCGCCATAATCATCCAGTGTCAGCCACTCGAAATTGAGCAGATGCGCGTTGATCACTAACAGCTGGCGCTCGCTGCCAGATAAGGCGTAGGTGGTCGCCAAGCTGGCCTTGGGCGTCAATCCAAACTCGCGATGATCGCTCGCCAGGATCTGGCGCTGGCGTGGTGCCGCGCGTGAGGCGGTCAACACGCCGGTCGCATGGCCTTCTGGGCACCCGAGAATAGGGGCTGCGAAACTGGCGGCGAACACGCCGGTCAGGCCGGCGCCGGGTAGCGTCTGACCGAGCGGCGTCGACGGCTCGGGGGCACAAGCTTCTTGCAGCAACAAGAGATCGGCCGCGGCCAGCTGCGACGCGATACGGTGCGTAGCAGGCTCACCCTGCCATGCCGGCCCCTCGGCCTTGTGAACGTTCCAGCTGGTCACGCGGAAGCCCGTGGCCGGGAGCGCGTCCGCGCTGAACGCGGGCCCGGACTGCTGTAGCCGCGGATCGGGAATCGAAACACAGGCCGCTAGTGTCGCGCCCGTGACGATCACCAGCGCCGCCAGTCGCGCGTATGACGCGCGCCGATATGATCGTGGGCGCATCCGGGAGAACCGCTCAGCGATCGTCGGCACTTCCGCGCGCGCGCTGGATGGCCTGCCAACGCGGCTCGCTAGGCGACTCGGGATCGGCCGGCCAGCCTTCGCGCTGTCGGCTGCGATCGCCTTCGACCGCCTCGGTCTGGTCATGCCAGAGCATGACACTCGTGGCATAGGGCATATCGATATGGGCGGCGTCTAAGGCCTGTTTCACCGCGCGAATGACCTGGGCCTGGACTCGGACCACGTCGGCACGACGGCTGTCGGTCCACCAGCGGATACGAATGGTGACCCAGCTGGCCGCCAGGTCCCAGGCGAAGGCTTCCGGCGCCGGCGAGCGCTCGACGTCGGCGATATCGGCCAGAGCCGTCCGGATCACCTCGCAGGCGGTGTCGATATCGTCGCCGTAGCCAATGCCGACATCGTATTGGCTGCGACGCTTGGCGTGTGCGGTCTTGACCAGCACGGCATTGGTATAGATATCGCTATTGGGCATCACGACGTTCTGCCCGTCGTAGGTCCGGATGATCGTGGCTCGCGTCTCGATACGCTCGACGGTGCCCTCATAGCCGTTGATTTCGATCTGATCGTTAATGTTGAACGGCTGACGCAGCAGGATGAGCAGGCCGGCCAGCCAGTTCTGCAGAATGTCCTTGAAGGCAAAACCGATCGCGATCGAACTGACGCCCAATCCGGCGATGAGATCGCCCGGGTTGAGCGTGGGCACGACAATCGTCGCCGAGAGCAGAAAGCCCAAAACCAGGACGGCCCATTTCACGAAGCCGCCCAGTACCTCGCCGAGGTTCTCCCGCGAGCGCCGGTTGCCCTGGCCTACAACGAGGCGCTTGGCCAATACCGCCAACCCTATAAAAACCAGGAAGACGATGACGGCCACGACCATATTGGGCGCCAGCCGTACAGCGCCGTCGATCCAGCTGTCGACGCGTTCGATCATGACGCCGGGATCAAGATCGAGGGTTTGCGGTTGATCGTTGGGTGATATCTCGAGTGCAGGCATGGGCAAACGGCCACGTAAACAATACTGCGCAGCGAGATATGGTCAAGAGTGGTGTATGCAGATTTGATCAAGCGGCGCTCCGGTGGTCATTGGATTCGGTTGTTTGCTCGATACCGTCGACGAACGGGGCGCCTTGCTCGAGTTTCTCGAGCCATTGATAGCCGCGTAGCCGGCGCCAGCGTTTCGCCGCGCTCTGGCCGAGCTTGAACGTTAGGCCCAGAATCGTGTCGCGGCTC
>DCKU01000084.1 GCA_002320455.1 Salinisphaera sp. UBA1666 | reverse complement strand
CGGCGGCCCGCGCCTTGCCTGACACGCCCGGCGCGGGCAATGCGACGTCATATCTCATGACGACACGCCCTAGGGCTCGCGCCCTGGCGCGGCCAGGCGTTGATGACGGCGTGGACGAGCGTCGCCAGGGGGATGGCAAAAAACACGCCCCAGAATCCCCATATCCCACCGAAGAACAGGACCGCGGTGATGATGGCCACCGGGTGCAGATTCACGGCTTCAGAAAACAGGATCGGCACCAAGACGTTGCCGTCGATCATCTGTAACACGGTATAGGCCACCAGTACGGTCAGCGTTTCGGCGTCCATGCCCCACTGGGCGTAAGCCACCAATACCACTGGGATCGTCATGCCGAACGCGCCGACGTAGGGCACGAGTACCGAAAACCCGACGAGCGCGGACAGCAGCATGGCGTAGTTGAGGCCCAGCGCCCAAAACGTGAGATAGGCTGCAATCCAGACGATGAGGATTTCCAGCGCCTTGCCGCGGATATAGTTACCCAGCTGAACGTTGACCTCATCCCACACCCGTCGCAGCAACGCCCCGTTCTGGGGTACGAAACCGCTACACCAGCGCATGAGCAGGCGCTTGTCACGCAGCATGAAAAACACCATGAGCGGCACGAGGACCATATACACGGTCAACACCAGAAGCCCGGCCCCCACCATCAGCGATCGGCTCACCAATGCCTGGCGCCACTCACCGATATCGATCGACAGGCTTCCCACCAGCGCGTTGATCTGCTCGTTGGTAATAAGCGAGGGATAGCGCGTGGGCAGACTGCGTATCCAGTCCTGGCTGCGATGCACGAGATCCGGCAGCTCCTGGACGACTTGCCCCGCTTGACGGGTCAAAAGCGGCAACAGCGCGAAACTGACCCAGACCACCGCGAGTATAAGAACAACAGCCATTAACGCCGCGCCCAGACTTCGGGGAACGTGCAGTCGCTCAAGACGGTTGACCGGCGCATCGCACAGATAAGCGATGACCAATGCGGCGAGTACCGGGGTAACGAGCTGGCCAACGAACAAGACCAGCGCAAAACCGGCCAGAAGAATAAGCACCAGCGAGACGAGCTGCGGGTCACTGGCATATCGTGTAAACCAGGCACGAAAGACATTCATCGAGGACGTAGATTGATCGGTGCGCGAGCCAGACATGCGGGTATCCTGCCCGATAAGTGGGGCGCTCGCGAGGGCCGAAACGCCGCGTTGTCATATTCGCTGCAATCCGCGCTAATCTGTCGGTAGACGCTATGAAGACACCGCACGCCGCTATCAACGCTCGCCTGCTCGCCGCTGCACTGGCCGCCAGCCTCATGGCGCCGGTGGGGCCTGTCTTTGCCGCAGACGACTACAACCTCCCGGATCTCGGCCAGCCAGCTGACACGGCCATGTCGCCGGCTGAAGAGAAAAAACTGGGCGCACAGGTCGTCACGCAGCTTCGTGCCCAGAATCGGATCATCGACGACCCCACGCTCAACGAATACATCAATGATGTCGGGCATCGATTGCTGGCCGCCACGGACAGCCCCAATCGCGATGTGACGTTTTATGTCATCAATACCGGCGATATCAACGCATTCGCTCTGCCTGGCGGCTATATCGGGGTCAATGCCGGCCTGATCACCGCCACCAAGACCGAAAGTGAGCTGGCCAGTGTGCTCGCCCACGAACTGGCCCACGTGACCCAGCGTCATATCGCCCGCCAGATGGCCGACAGCAAAGGTGATGCGATCGCCACGATGGCGACTGCCCTGGTCGCTGCCATCGCCGGCGCTTCGGCAGGGGCCGGACAGGCCGCCTCGGCCGCGATCATGGGCGGCATGAGTCATCTCGGCATGCAGCAGATCGCTTATACGCGTACCCATGAATACGAGGCCGATCGGGTGGGCATTCATACGCTGGCCGATGCCGGCTATGACGCACATGCTATGTCGCGCTTTTTCGGTACACTCCAGCGCCAGTCGGATCTTTACGGGCGCCAACCGCCGCAGATCTTGCTGAGCCACCCGGTCAGCTCGACCCGTATGGCCGAGGCCGAGGCGCGCGCCGCGGGTTATCCGGACCGCGCCACGCATGTTGATCCGGAATACGCCTACATGAAAGCCCGCGTGCGGGTGCTTACCGCTCAGAGCCCTAATCAGACACGCGACTATTTCGCGCGTGAACGTGCCGAACACGACACCCCGGCGCTGGACTACGGTTATGCGCTGGGCCTGATCCGCACAAGTAACGAAGAAGCCGCAGTCGATCTGCTTGCCACCGGCAACAAGACATATCCCGACGTGGTTGCCTGGCCGTTGGCGCTGGCCGAGGCCTACAACCAGTCGGGCGCATATACCCAGGCTGACGACGTGCTAGACGATGCAGCCAAGCGGTTCCCGCACGACGACGCGGTGGCACTTGCGATCGCCGACAACCTGTTCGATCGGGGCGACTACCGCGCCCTGCGCGATCGCCTGTTGGCAGACCCTGCTCTGCTCGATCGCTATCCCAGCGCCCAGCGGCTGCTGGCTGACGCCGCGGCCAAGACCGATGACTACGGCGAAGCGTATTACCGCCAGGCACGCTATTTCGCGATGATCGGCGACTACCCGCAAGCTATCAACCAGCTGCGAACCGCCCTACAAACCGGTGATCTCAGCGACTACAACAAGGCGCGCCTCGCCGCGCTGCGCGATCAGATGGTTTCAGCCTGTCACGCAGCGTGGTCACCGCAGACCTGCCAGCGCGCCGTGGCCCAGAACGCTGACTACTAGGGCCACTCGGGTCCTAGGGAAGCTCTGCACAACCT
>DCKU01000003.1 GCA_002320455.1 Salinisphaera sp. UBA1666 | reverse complement strand
TCCGCATTAACGGGTGAGAACCCGTATCCGTGGCAAGCGTTTCCGGTCCGCTGCGCGTTAATCGATGCACACTCCCGTCGGCATACCCCGTATAGAGCGCGCCGTCCGGGCCCACGATCACCGTTTCCGGCCCGGTGCCGGCCGTCTCGGCCAGACGGGCCACGGAGCCCAGCTTGGAGGCGGCCATCTCACGCTCGGGCGCGGGCTGCCAGGCCACCGGCGCGAAACGGGCCGGCCAGGCCATGGCATAGATTAAAACCGCCGCTAAGAGTAGACCGAGCAGCAGCACGCCTTTTTTCATGTTGTCTCTCCAAAGCGGGGCCGACTCATGACATCTCACGCCGGTCGCGCGTGTGCGTATACTCAAGAACCTACGCCTAACGCATCTAGGGTGCCATGAGCGATACCGGTGTCGATGATCTCACGGCCAAGCGCCAGGCCAGCCTGGCGCGCATGGAAAAGCTGGCTTTCTGGCTCGACGATGCGTTTCGTATCCCGGTCATCGGAAAGCGCATGGGCATCGATGGCATCTTGGGCCTGCTGCCGTTTGCCGGTGATTTCATCGGTATGGGGCTGTCGAGCCTGAGCATCGCCGAAGCCGTGCGCCTGGGCGCGCCCAAGCGGCTGATTGCGCGTATGGCGGCCAACGTGGGCATCGACTTCGTCGTGGGCTCGGTTCCGCTGCTGGGCGATATCTTTGATATCTATTACAAGGCCAATCGTCGGAATCAGCATCTGATGCAGCGTTGGCTCTCGGACGTTACAGCCACGCCCGGGGATCCCTCGCGCCAGCGCCGGAAAGGTCGGCCGTCGGTGTCCATCGTGATCGGCGTGGCGGCGGCCGTGGTAGCCGGTCTCGGCATCTGGCGCGCGGCGGTGGGCGCCTAGCCGGCCGGAAACCACCGGAAAACACAGCGCCTGGGTCCGCCGGTGGTGGCAGGCCGGCAGGGGCTGGTATCCTTGTCGGTTTGGTCGATCTGGTGTGCCCCGCCAACGCGTATGGCCGATTCTGAAACCCCGCTCGTCGTGCGCGATCTGCACAAGTCTTTCAAAGACGTCTCGGTCTTGAACGGCGTCTCTCTGGAGGCCCACGAAGGCGACGTTATCACGCTGATCGGGGCCTCCGGCTCCGGCAAGAGCACGTTCTTGCGTTGCATGAACCTGCTGGAGGTGCCCGACGCCGGCGAGCTGATCGTCCACGGCGAACACGTTGCCTTCAAACAGAACAAAAAGACCCGCGAGCCGGCCAGCTGGAAACAGGTCGAGCGGATCCGATCGCGTCTGGCCATGGTGTTTCAGGGGTTCAATCTCTGGGCGCACATGAGCCTGATCGGCAACGTGATCGAAGCGCCGGTCCACGTGTTGGGCGTGCCGAAAAAACAGGCGCGCGAGCGCGGCATGGCCCTGCTGGAGCGGGTAGGGCTGGCCGACCGGGCTGATTATTTCCCGGCCCAGCTGTCCGGCGGCCAGCAGCAGCGCGGCGCTATCGCCCGCGCGCTGGCCGTGGATCCGGAGGTCATGCTCTTCGATGAGCCCACCTCGGCGCTGGACCCGGAGCTGGTGGGCGACGTGCTGGCCGTGATGCGTGAGCTGGCCGACGAAGGCCGAACCATGGTCGTCGTCACCCACGAGATGGACTTCGCGCGTGATGTGTCCTCGCAGGTCATCTATCTGCACGAAGGCCGCGTGGAAGAGACCGGCGCCCCGGCTGAGGTCCTCTCGCGGCCAGATTCGCCGCGTCTGCGCCAATTTCTCGCCCCGCGTTTCTGATGCTGGATTTTCAGGGCTACGGACCGCGCCTGCTCGAAGGCGCCTGGCTGACCGCCGAACTGGCGCTGGCCTCGTTGGCGGCCGCGCTCGTCATCGGCCTGGTCGTGGCCAGTGCCAAATCCTCGCGCTCGCTCGTGGCCAAGAGTGTAGCCACCTTCTATACGACTATTATTCGCGGCGTGCCCGATCTGGTGATGATGATGCTGCTGTTCTACGGCGGCCAGATCGGTATCAACATGGCGACCGATGCGCTCAACGCACACTTGGGCACGGACTGGTTCATCAACGTCAACGCGTTCGCGGCCGGCGTAGTCACGCTGGGCGTGATCTACGGCGCCTACATGTCCGAGACCTTTCGCGGCGCGTTCCTGGCCGTGGACGCCGGGCAGATGGAGGCCGCACGCGCTTACGGGATGAGCGGATGGCTGGCCTTTCGACGGATCCGTTTCCCTTTGATGATGCGCCACGCCCTGCCGGGGATTAACAACAACTGGCTGGTGCTACTCAAATCCACCGCGCTAGTGTCGATCATCGGCCTGTCGGACATGGTCTATGTGGCCGATCAGGCGACCAAGGCCACCCATCAGCCGTTTCTGTTCATGGTGCCGGTGGGCCTGGGCTATTTAGCGATCACGGCAGTGTCGGAGCTGGTGGTGCTGGGGCTCAAGCGCCGGTTCGATACCGGCTTTTCGCAGGCCACGTGATGGAACAGTGGCTGGCTCATATCGCGCCGTTTTTAAGCGATAACGCGATCTTCACGCCCTCGACCCTGGCCCAGTACTGGCAGGGTCTAGTACGCACCGTACAGCTCGTTTTCATCTCGCTGGTCATTGGCCTGTGTCTGGCGGTGCCCATGGCGCTTGGGCGGGCCAGCGGCCGGGCCTGGCTGAACGCGCCGATCTGGCTGTTCACCTACGTGTTTCGAGGCACGCCGCTGCTCATCCAGCTGTATGTGGCCTATTACGGCTTCGCTTTCATCGACGGCATACAAGACACCCGCCTGGCGTTTTTCATCAATGACCCGGTCTATCCGGCGCTGCTGGCCTTCACGCTGAATACGGCGGCCTATACGGCCGAGATCTTCGTTGGCGCGATTCGAGCCACCTCGCGCGGCGAGCTGGAAGCCGCCCGCGCCTATGGCATGTCGCCGATCACGGCCTATCGACGAATCGTTCTGCCCAGCGCGTTTCGCCGCGCCCTGCCGGCCTATGGCAACGAAGTGATCTTTATGCTGCACGCCAGCGCGATCGCCTCGGCGGTGACGATCACCGATCTGACCGGGGCGGCGTATTATGTCTATGCGCGCTTCTACTCGCCGTTTCCGGCGTTCATCTTCGTCGCGGTCGTCTACATGTTGTTGAGCTTTGCCCTGCAGGGCGGCTTCAAGCTGCTGGAAGCGCGTATGCTGCGACATTTGAAGCCCGGCTAGTTCGGCTGGCCGTGGGCAACTGGTTTCAAGACTCGGAAGAACGACCCATGCACACACGTTTTACTGCACTCGCCCTGGCCGCGGTTCTAGGCACCGGCGCGCTGATGGCCCAGACGGCCGGGGCCGCGGAGTCGATCCGTATCGCCACCAACGTGCCCTACAAGCCCATGGAGTACACCACGCCGGCCGGTGATCTCACGGGCTTTGACATCGAACTGGGCAACGCCCTGTGCGCCGAGGCGGACTTGAAGTGCTCGTGGGTCCAGCAGTCGTGGAACGGCATCATCCCGGGGCTCATGGCGCGCAAGTACGACGCCATCATGTCGTCGATGACCATCACCGAAGACCGCAAGCGCGTGCTGCGTTTTTCCGAGCCTTATATCGTGGTGCCCTCGGGCTGGTTCGTGCCGGTCGACACGACGCTTGCCGACTATGACGGCGACGATCTGGCCGGCAAGCGGATCGCGGTCCAGCGCGGAACCGTCCAGGATCAGTACGTCACCGATCAGTTTGGAAGCCGCGCCAAGATCAAGCGCTATACCAACGCCGACGACATCGCCGTGGACATGTCGGCCGGGCGCCTGGATGCCGCATTCCTGGACTTTCCCACCGGCCAGAGCACGCTGCTGGATGAGTCGGACAAGTACAAGAACGCCGGCCCGGTGCTCACCGAGCCGAAGAAATACTTCGGAACCGGTTTCGGCATCGCGTTTCGTCGTAACCAGACCGACTTGGCCAAGCGCTTCAACGCCGCACTGGCCGCGGTCAAGGACGACGGCACCTACGACAAGATCTACGACAAATACTTCGGCGACGCGGCCGACGAGTCCGAAAAAGCCAAGTAGGGCTACGGGGCCGGCGGCACGTAGACGTCGGCCACCTCAGCCTTGTGTTCGGGCTCCACGTGGATGGTGACCACACAATCGGCAAACTCGTTCTCCAGCGCGGTTTCCAGGCGGTCACAAATGTCGTGGGCCCGCTCTACGGGCATGTCGCCGGCCACCACCAGATGGAAGTCGATGAACGTACGCCGGCCGGCGTGTCGGGTTCGCAGATCATGTGATTGGTAGGCGCCGTGCGAGTTCTCGAAGATGATCGTGCGGATACGGTCCAGCTCTTCCTCCGGCACGGCCTCATCCATCAGCCCGCCCATCGAGGCGCGCACCAGCGTCCAGCCGGACCACAGAATATTGACCGCCACAGCCGCGGCGATCAGCGGATCCAGCCACAGCCAGCCGGTCAGCGCCACTAGAATCACGCCGACGAACACACCGAGCGAAGTCACGACATCGGTGGCCAGATGCTTGCCGTCCGCGGCCAGCGCCGGCGAACGAAGACGCCGTCCCTGACGCAGGAGTACGGCGGCCCAGACGGCGTTCAACAGCGTGGCCAGAGCGTTGATGGCAAGCCCCGAGGCCGGGGCAATGATCGCTCTGAGATGCAGCAGGGCATGAAACGCGTCGTAGAGGATGGCGGCCGCTGCGCCCACAATCAGCACGCCCTCGGCCACGGCCGAGAAATATTCGGCCTTGGTGTGGCCGTACGGATGATTAGCATCCGGCGGCATCGCACTGACCCTGAGGGCGGCCACGGCCGCGCCGGCGGCCACGATATTGACGATGGATTCCAGCGCGTCGGAGTACAGCGCGGCACTGCCGGTTAGCCAGTAGGCCAGGTATTTCAGCGCAAAGACAGCACTACCGATGAGCACACTGCCCAGGGCATAACGAACGGTGGTGATCATAAGGTCGCGGCGTGGCTCAGACGCGGCGAATCATAGAAGCCCGGTGGATGCCCGGCAATTCTTGGCCTGCGGCTGTCAATAATAGACCTCGGCCAGCAGTTCAGCCGGGGCTGAGTCTGGAGCGGCGGCTAGGGTTTGTTGATGTTTCATACGAGCGCCGCGTTGGAGACCGCAAATCGTGTCCTGCAAGGC
>DCKU01000038.1 GCA_002320455.1 Salinisphaera sp. UBA1666 | reverse complement strand
TCGACGATGTCGCGCGGTGTGACGTCGGGCAAGCGCAGCGCGCTCGGCGTACAGCTCGTTGTAATACGGCCAGTGCGGCGACGTATTACGGCGAAGTTCTCGGCTGATCGTGCTTCGATGACGACCAAGCCGACGTGCGATCGCTGCTTGATTCAGGCCGTATTGGGACAGCGTGCAGACGGCGAGGCGCTCTCGCGCGCTAAGATGGGTATGAGGCATCGCAGGGCCCGTTTTGTTGATGGTCTCGACAACCTCAACTTAACGAAATGCCTTGCGGTGTCTCACCTTTTCAGCTCTGTTGCGTTTGCGAGTTGAATCCACCCTGTCTGGTACAAGCTGAAAATCATGCTTAGAAGAACTGGCTCCTCAATCGGATCGCATAGTTCCCAACTACGGCAATGCGGTGAACCAACTCGAGCTGCCGACCCGCACGCGTTTGAACCATCGAGAGATTGCCGCCTAAGCCTGGACTGGTTTTTCAACGCGTGCCGGCAACCGGCAACTGCGGCGTCATTCAACCGCTCATGAGACGACGAGATGAGCGGCTAAACCGAGCAGGATCACGCCCGTCAGGCGCTCGATCCAAGGCTTGAGCCGCCAGATTCTGTCCAGTAGAGCGGGCGTCGATAGCCATACGGCGACCCCGGAAAACCAGGCCAGATGGGCCAGCGATATGATCAGCCCGCAGATGAGCTGTATTCCGAGAGGCGTTGAGGGCTTGATGATCTGAGTAAAGATGCTCAGAAAAAACAGCGTCGTCTTCGGGTTCAACGCGTTGCAGAGAAAGCCTGAACCGAACGCAGAGCGGTCGCTTACCACGCGATCGATGCCGCTTGATCCGTCAGGCGGCGAAGCAGACGCGAGCAAGCTCTTGATGCCGAGATAGATCAGATAAGCCGCACCCAACCATCGTATTGCGTTATAGAGCGCGGGGAGCTGTGTGACCAGAACCGCCACGCCCGTGATGCAATAGGCGACGTGAATCCATACCGCGAGCGCGATACCGATGCTGGCCCATACGCCGGCACGCCGGGAATGGACGATAGCGTTTTGGCTGACGAGCGCGAAATCCTGCCCGGGACTGATCGCCATTCCGATCGCGATCGCGGTGATGGTGCTCAGCAGTGGCAAGTAAGTGAATTCGATCATGGCGACAAGGGTGACCCTCGCGCGGCGAGAGCCACCAACCTCCGCTAGAACTGCTTGCGAAACGTCGCGACCAACACATCGCGAACGGCGGGCTGGCCACGATCAGCGGCGCTAATCGGCGAGACCCCGTGAAAGACCTGCTCGTCGTTCACGATCGCCAGATCCAGCGGCTTGTCCAGCGTGAAGGTGCTGAGCGGACTCTTTTCCAGGTCATAGATCGTCGATTCACCGCTGGCCATGTTGCGGTGCTGGACCATGGCCATGATGACGAAATTCACTCCGTCCCGATGGATGCCTTCAGGCGTTGGCTTACCCACGAAGCCGCCCTCTGACTCGATGCGGAACTGGTGCAGTTCGATGTGCCACGGGTAATACGGCGCGAGACGACCGAACACACGGCATCCCAGACCCACAATGCTGCCAAGGGTCTCACCGTCGAGCACCGAGTCCTCGATCGGCTCGTAATGACGGGCGATACCGCCGTTGAGGTTGTTGAAGTCGCGGCCCTGGTAGTGCGGCTGGTGGGCTTTCTTGAACCATTCATCGCTTTCGGCGTGCGCAGCCAGTGTGGCGTGACGTCTGCGACGGTAGGTTCCGCCGTCGGCCATATGGCCATCGCGCGGCATATCCTCCCAGCTCGCGGCGAATGCGTCCCAATCGGATAACGCACCGCCAGCGGGCCCGGTTAGCAGATCTGCTGCGGCTGGGCCGTCGATGAATACATAGTTCTGTTTCGCGAGAGTGCGACACACGTCATCGATATCGACATGGTCAGAGGCCCGGCTGGCTAGGCGGCGCGATGTGGATTCTTGCAAAGTCGACACGGCTGCTCTCCTTACTCGGGTGATTTCATGGATTCGCCTTGCAAGAGAACGATTGAGGAATAGACGGCAACTGTGAAACGATTCATTTTCACAGCCAATATCGACTCGTTCTCAATCGGACCGGGCCAGCCATGATCCGATCTCTCGACGCACTTCGTGTGTTTGTCGCCGTGGCGCGGGCACATTCCATGACCACCGCGGCCACCCAGCTGTTCGTGACGCCAGGGGCGGTCAGCAAGCGAATTCGAGATCTCGAAAGAGAGCTCGGCACGCGGCTGTTTGAGCGAGAGCATCATTCGGTTCGACTGACAACTCGGGGCCGCGAGCTCTTCCGGGTCAGCCAGGATCTGTTCGACACCCTGGCCGACACCCTGACGTCATTCGACGGCCCGGCCGACTTCGAGCAACCGCTCGTCGTGTCGTGCGAGCCGACGATCGCGATTCAGTGGCTCATACCGCACCTGTCGGCGTTCTATCGCGCCCATCCGGAAATAACACTGCACTTGTTCGCCGCCGGCGGGCCGGTCGACTTCCACGGATCGGCGATCGATATCGCTCTGCGGCGAGATGACTTCGACTGGGGCCCGGCCGTCTACAGCCACCGCGTCGGCGAAGAAATCACCGGCATCGTCGGCTCGCCGGAACTCGCGTCGCAAACCCCGCCTGTGACGATCCTGCACACCAGCTCGCGACCCTCTGCGTGGGATGCCTGGTACCAGCGTCTGGAGCAGTGGCGTGCCGTCGACCTTGAGCTGACGTTCGAGCACTTCTACCTCAGCCTGCAGGCCGCGCGTTCCGGCCTGGGTTTTGCCATCGGGTCGGTCTACATGATCGAGCAGCAGATTGATGCCGGTGAATTGCACGCCCCGCTTGGCTTCAAGGCGGACGGCTCGGCTTACTGGCTGCTTTCGCCCTCACCAATCGACGATGATCCACGGAAATGCGCGCTCGTCGCTTGGCTGAAGCAGGCAATGAACGAGACGGCCTGGCATTGTGCAGCAACGCCGGCTTAAAGCCGCGACACCGCAGCGCGCCAGCCAGTGACATATCGTGAGGCGGATGTCGGGGTTTGCGGCTCGCCTAGATCCCCAGCCCGCGAAAATCCGGCTTGATGGACTGCGTCGGTTCAACCTCGGTTGGTCTGCATCACGATCGAGACCGCGTGTGCCTTGTTCGACGCATGCAGCTTTTCGATAGCGTTCTTCACATGAAACTCCACGGTCCGACGGGATATACCGAGTAGCTTCGCTACTTCGCCGCCATTCTTCCCATCGGCCGTCCAGCGGAGGACTTCTTTTTCTCGCTGGCTGAGTTTGTGAGCCCTGGTTTGCGTGACTAGGTCCGATTGTTCAACCTGCTGTACAGCGCGATTTGCCAGCCACATGGCCGTCATGCTCACGGACTGCTGCTCGGCCGCGCAGACGCCTTCGCACTCACGGGCGAGAGAAAGTACGGCGACACCGTACCGACACCACATCGTTTGCGACAGACCGAATTTCAGGCCCGCATCCTGCGCATCGCGCCAGAGCGGCTTCGCCACGCCGAAATACTCCTCTGACCAGACTCGGATCCGGTTCGTCCGCGGAAGTGACCTGAGAACAGGGTCAACGCGATAGTACTGCCGATCCTGATAGTGCGACATCCATCCGCTAGGATAAGAGTCGAGCACGACGGGTCGACCGTAGTTGGAATTCGGCGACTGCCAGAAGAACGAAAAGAAATCAAAGCCGATGGTTTTCGCAGACCGCTCCAAGAGACCGGCGACGGTCTGTTGAGACCTGGAATCAGACATCAACTCCGAAGTAGGCGTATTCACACGACAATCCTCGAGTTTAATCGCAACTTCCGACAGCTCCTGATAGGCCAGCGTATAGGCCCTCTCGCGCAAGACTACCGTTCAAGATGACCTGTTGTTTTTACGAGTTCACGACGATGACAGCACCGGATAACAATTTCCAGACACATGAATTGATCTGGTCATGGCGGTCTGCATCTCTCTTTTATCAAGACCTGAAATCACGGACGCGCTTTGGCGCGAGATTGGCCGCATGCGGTACCAGACCTTCGTGCGGGATCTTGGATGGTCGCTACCGGCGAATCACGCCGAGGCGATCGAATTCGACGATTTCGATGACCACGGCTATACCCGTCATTTGGTATCCGGTGGATTCAACTCGCAAACGCAACAGAGCTGAGTATCTGGGGACAGTATACTGATCTGCGGTAATTTAGTATCTGGGGACAGTATACTGATCTGCGGTAATTGGATTTGGGATCCGGGGACAGGATAATAGGGGACAGACTGAGCTGGTCCGGCTGTCACGGACGGATGAATTAAGCGTCAGATCCAGACGCTTCCTCGACTTCCAGCGGTGTTCGATAGCCCAACGTTTGATGCAGCCGTTGGCGGTTATAGAACACCTCGATGTATTCGAAGATCGCAGCCCGAGCAGCTCGTCTCGACTCGAACGGTTTGCGATCCATCAGTTCGAATTTGAGCGTCGCAAAGAAACTTTCGGCCACCGCGTTATCCCAGCAGTCGCCGCGCCGGGACATGCTCGAGATCATGCCGTGATCTCGTAGACGCTTCTGATAAGACGCCGCGATATAGGTCTGGCCCTGGTCGGTGTGATGGATCAGACCGGTTTTGGGCTGTCGTTGCTCGATCGCCATGTCTAACGCGTTGGCCACGAGCGCCGTGTTATTCCGAGAGCTCATCGCCCAGCCAACGACAGCGCGGGCATACAAATCAATCTGTACGGCGAGATAGAGCCAGCCTTCGCGCGTCGGGATGAAAGTGACGTCGCCGACCCAGACGCGATCTGGTGCGCCGGTTTGAAAACGTCGGCCGAGGCGATTCGGTGCCCGATCGACGGTATGTCGTGCGCGCGTTGCCGTAACAAAGCGGCGCCGCCGCTTCGCCCAGATCCCATGCTCGCGTCGCAGGCGCGCCACCCGATGCTTGCCGCAGCTCGTTCCCTCGCGTTTGAGCGCGGCCCAGCTTTTGCGGTAGCCATACGCTTGTCGCGACGCCCGCTGTATCGCGCTGATGCGAGTGATCAGCGTCTCGTCGTGCTGCGCTCGTTGCGATCGCTTGCGACACTGCCAATCGTAGAAGCCAGATCGGCTCACACCGAGCACGCGACAGAGCGTAGTCACTCGATGCGCGCTTTGTGCAGAGCGGATGAACGCGTACTTCACGGCAGCTCGCGCGCGAAGTACGCCGCCGCTTTTTTTAAGATCGCGTTCTCCTCTTTGAGCTGTGCGACCTCGCGGCGTAAGGACTCAATCTCTGATTGCTCACTGGCCGCAGCGGGCCGACCGGGGCCTTGAAAGGCCTGCTCCTCGCCTTTGGCCTGGAACTCGGCCTGCCACTTGTAGAGCTGATTCCGGCGAACGCCAAGCTCACGAGCCACTTCGGTGGCTTGGCGGCCAGACTGCTCGAGCAACTCGATTGCCTGAAGCTTGAACTGCTTGGAAAACTGTTTGCGTTGGGCCATTCGGACATCTCCTTGGGATCGATTGTCCCTTCTTGGTGATGTCCGTGAAAACCGGGCCACTCCAGACCACGGTTTTAAGGCCGCATGAGCGGCCGGTTCATCACTTGGCTTGTTGGCCAAAGGATTGAGCCGCCCTCTCAATCACAATTAAGCCTGATCGTTCCTCATGCTCTTGCCAATAGCAAGCAGCCGATCGGCGTTCTGGTTGAACGTTTCTGAATCGTTATCGACCGTGCGTTTGTTCTCGCCGCGGTTCTGGTTGTCTTTGAGCAAGTTGATAGCGCGTTGGACGGCGGGGCGGTTCTTGATGCGTTCGCGCCAGTCGGCGACGTTCGGGAACGAGTCGAGCGAGGAGCCCAGCGGCTTGGCGATGAATGCCCAAGGGAAGGCTTGCATGTCGGCGATGCTGTAATCGTTGCCCAGAATATAAGGCCGGTCGCGCAGGCGGTTTTCCAGCACGGCCTGGGTACGCTCGTATTCGCCGAGATAGCGATCAAAGCCGTAGCTTCGTTCGTCCTCCGGCGCATAGTTTTTGTAGTGGCTGAGCTGGCCGCCCATGGGGCCCTGGCTGCCGGTTTGCCAGAACAGCCATTCGGCGAGTTCTTTGCGTTGGCGCCGATGCGACTCCGGCGGGGCGAATTGGCCGCTCTTTTCGGCGAGATATATGAGAATGGCGGCCGACTCGAAGACGGGCAGGGCGGCTTCGCCGTAGCCGGCCGGCGGGTAGTGATCGACGATGGCCGGCATTTTGGCATTCGGGCTGATGGCCAAAAACGCCGGGGCGAACTGATCGCCGTCGTGGAGTGCCATCGGTTGGAGTTGGTAGTCCAGGCCTGTTTCTTCGAGCATGACGGCGACTTTCCAGCCGTTGGGCGTGGGCGCGTAGTAGAAATCGATCATGCGTGGGGCTCGGCTTCGGCGGCGGCGCCGCTGGCAAATAGGGCGTCCAGGGCATCGTCGTGATAGCCGGCTTCGGACAGGACGGCGCGGGTGTCGGCGCCCAGCACTCGCGCCGGGGCGGGTTGCGCGGCCTGAAACGTATCGAACCGGGCCGGTGGGCGCGGGGTGCGGATTAGGCCGGCTCCGGGGTGGTCCATCTCTAGAATGGTGTCGTTGGCGATGACCTGCGGGTGCTCGATGACTTCACTGCGGCGCAGCACGGGCGCGCAGGGGACGTCGTGTTCGGCCAGGCGTTGCATCCAGTTGCCGGTGGTGTCTTCGCGCAGTGCGTCCTGGGTGAGTTGCAGGCGGGCAGATTTGTTCTGCTCGCGGGCGGCAACGGTGGCAAAGCGTTCGTCCTCGAGCCACTCGGGGCGGTCGACGGCCTTGGACAGCCCGCGCCAGGTGGCGTCGGTATGGGCGCTGACGGCCATGAAACCGTCTGCGGTTTCATAGATCAGCTCGACATAATCCTGGCCGGCGTTGTCGTCGTCCCAGGATTTTTCTTGCACCTCGTCGCCGATGAAGGTCTGGTCCGAGAAGTCGGAGGCAAACAAGAACGCCACGACCGTATCGAGCATGGAGATATGCACGTGCTCGCCCTGGCCGGTTCGCTCGCGGGCAAACAGGGCTGCCGCGATGGCCTGACTGGCCTGAAGGGCGGTGACCTTGTCGGGCACGATAGTGCGCACCAGATGCGGCCGGCCGCTGCCCTGGCCCTGGACCGCGGCCAGGCCCGAGAGCGCTTGAATTAGCGGGTCATAGACGGGCCGGTCGGCCCAGCCGCCGGCAAAGCCAAAACCGGCAATCGAGACATAGACGATATCCGGGCGTATGGCGCGCACGTCGGCTTCTGACAGGCCGAGGCGCTCGGCCACGCCGGGCCGCCAGTTCTGTACGAAGACGTCGGCGTCGCGAAGAATCGCGTGCAGCGCAGCCATGCCATCGTCTTGTTTCAAATCCAGCGCCACCGAGCGCTTGGAGCGGTTGTTCTGTAGAAACGAGGCCGACCAGCCGTTACGCCGGTCGGCAACTTCGCGCGAGTGATCCCCGCTGCCGGGGCGCTCGATCTTGATGATGTCGGCGCCCTGGTCGCCGAGCATCATGGTGGCCAGCGGCCCGGCGATCATCGAGGTGGTGTCGACAACGCGAATACCTTCAAACGGTCCCGCCATACAGCGTGCCTTTTCGATTGAGCAGGTAGATGGCTACCCATCGTACGCGAGGCGTTGGCGCCGCCGCGGCAGGACTCGAGTGTCGCACTTTTCCGGCGACGAAGATTGGCAACGAGGACTTGTCAGACGGGCCGCGGCGGCTGTTACGGTCGAGCCATCATCAACGACGAATAAAACGTCATGAAGAAAGAAATCGCACTGTCTGCCGCTATCGCGTCGCTGTTTGCTGCACCGATGGCATTCGCCCAGGCCAATAACACAGGCGATGACATGCAAAACGGCATGAATAGCGCGCAGTCGGATAACAGCATGCTGTTCGGCATGCTGGATACCGATAACGACGGCACGCTGACCGAAAAAGAGCTGTCGAACATGCCGGAAGCGGTCGCCAAGATGGCGTATCGTCAGATGGATTTTGACGGCAACGGCAATGTGTCGCAGCTGGAATACGTGACGGCCGCGCAGACACAGGCGCTGCGTACGTTCGGAACGCTGGATGCCAACGGCGACGGCTCGTTGAACACCGACGAGATCATGTCCGACGAGGCCCAGCAAAGCGCGCAGATGTCACAGCGCCAGCAGGCTTACTACAGCCAGATGGCCAAGAAGATGGATCAGGACGATAACGGCAAGGTGTCACGTTCTGAGTGGATCCAGGCCTTCATGGCCGGCAGCGGCATGAGCGATGCCGACAAGAAAAGCATGAAGAAGCAGGATCAAAAAACGGATAGCGCCGATAACGGCTAAGCGTTTTCAAAACGCTGCTTGTAGAAAAGCCGGCTCCGACGAGCCGGCTTTTTTGTGCGTGGTACGGGGGCGGGTTTAGAAGTGGACGTACATCGTCTTGTTCTTAACGTAGGCCTCTAGCCCATATTTGCCGTCTTCGCCGCCGATGCCGCTATTGCGATAGCCCTTGTGGAAACCCTGGACTGATTCGCCGCCGCCGCGGTTGACGTAGATCTCGCCAAAGTCTAGATCGTGCACGGTGTTCATCAAGCGTTTGACGTCGTTGGTGAACAGATAGGCCGACAGACCGTATTCGGATACGTTGGCGTACTCGATGGCCTGCTCGAAGGAGTCCACCTTCATAATGGGCACCACCGGGCCGAAGATCTCTTCCTGCATGATCTCCATATCGTTGGATACGCCGGTGAGCACGGTCGGGGCGTAATAGAAGCCGTCGTCGTACTCGCCGCCGGTGAGCCGCTGGCCGCCGGTTTCCAGGTTCGCGCCGGCGTCGATGGCGCGCTGGACCATGTCGTGGACCTTGTCGAGCTCGCCGCTGGAGATCTTGGGGCCCATGTCCACGTCCTCGTGCTTGAGCGGATCACCGACCTTGAGCTCGGCCACGCGCTGCTTGAAGCGGTCCAGGAAGCGATCGTAGATGCCGGCGTGGACATACATACGCTCGTTGCAAGTACAGACCTGGCCGTTGTTGGAAAAGCGCGACACGATCGCGGCCTCGACGGCCGGCTCCAGCTCGGCGTCGTCCATGACGATGAAGGGGGCCTTGCCGCCCAGCTCCAGCCGCACAACCTTAAGATGCGGGGCCGCGGCCTTGGCGATCTCGCGCCCGCCGCGCACACTGCCGGTCATGGAGACCAGCTGCGTGATGGGGCTGGTCACCAGATGGTTGCCCACATCCTGGCCGTGGCCGTTCACAAGGTTGACCACGCCGTCGGGAATCCCGGCCTGGCGGGCCAGCTCGACGATTTCCATCGCCGTGAGCGGCGTTTCTTCCGAGGGCTTCAGCACGATGGTGTTGCCGGCGGCCAGTGCCGGACCCAGCTTGCGGCCGATCAGCGCGGCCGGGAAATTCCAGGCCGTGATGCCGACGACCACGCCGTGGGGCACCTTCTGAATCCAGATCTGCTCGTTCGGGTCGTCGGCGGGCACGATATCGCCTTCCAGGCGACGCGTGTTTTCGGCGGCAAAACGGATCAGATCGCCGCACATGCCGACGTCAGCCCGTGACTCGGTCAGCGGCTTACCTTGTTCGGCCGTGATCAGCCGCGCGAGACGCTCGCTGTGCTCCTGGAGCAGTTCGACGAGCCTGAGCAGCAAATCCGCACGGTGCTTGGCCGTCGTGCGGCGCCAGGAAGCAAACGCGCGATCGGCGGCTTCCAGGGCTGCCTGAGCGTCGTCGGTCGTCGACAAGTTTAGCCGCCCGACCATGGCGCCGGTGGCGGGGTTGGTCACGTCCAGCGACTGGCCGCCGCCGTCCGACCACTGACCGCCGATGAACTGGCGGTAGACGGCTGTGCCGTTGTCTTCGGTTGTCATGGATTGATTCGACACGTTGAACCCTCCCAAGGGCAACAATTTGAGTGAACAGTAACCAGCCTACAAGGGATCGTGGCGATACGTCGTTGCACGAGCCGACAATCGGCCGCTGGCGCGCTACCGGCCGGGGCAGGCACAATATTGGCGCATTCTGTAGCAATGCGCCCGTAGCTCAGGGGATAGAGCATCGGTCTTCTAAACCGACGGTCGCTGGTTCGAATCCAGCCGGGCGCGCCATTCATATGGGCCGCGCGCAGCGTGGCCCATATGAATGGCATATCTGACTCGCCATTCGAACCAGCGACAATTAAAAATCATGGTTCGACGGCTGCGCGCTAGCGCAGACGAACGATGCGGCTGAGCCGCATCGGCCCCGAAGGGGTGAGCGGCGCAAGCCGCGAATAATCCAGCCGGGCGCGCCAT
>DCKU01000191.1 GCA_002320455.1 Salinisphaera sp. UBA1666 | reverse complement strand
CTCCCTTAGCAGGGGAGCGCCTTCGACCGCTCGGCCACCTCTCCGATTGACTGACAATCGTTGCCTGATTCAACGCGAAAGGCCTAACCCAGCCCTTTGCGTCGATTCGTCGAACAAAGCGACTATCAAATCGGCGGGGCTCGTGTGCGTCCGCGATCAATCAAGAGCGCGTAATGTACCGCCGACGCCTTTATGACACAAGTCTTTTCGTTCGTTTTTTCTTTGGGTTACTACCACGGCCCGTCATGACGGGCCGTGGCCTTGGCACACCCACGCGCCGCGCGAGAGGTGGCGCCGCGGGCTGCGCCTATTGTTCGTCCGTGGGGGTTAGTTCCGACTCGACCTTTTTCGGCTCTTCGTCCAGATCGAACTCGTCGTGGAGGGCCCGAACCGCCAATTCCAGGTACTTGTTCTCGACCACGATCGAGATCTTGATCTCCGTCGTGGAGATCATCCGGATATTTACGTTCTCGTCGGCCAGCACCTTGAACATGCGCGCGGCCACATTGGCGTGCGAGCGCATGCCCACGCCCACCAGCGACACCTTGCAGACGTTGGGCGTCCCCGCGACCTCGCGCGCACCGATTTCCGGGGCCACCTTCTCGAGCATTTCCTTGGCCGCTTCATAGTCGCGCTTGTGCACGGTGAAGGTGAAGTCGGTCAGGGTGTAATCGCTGGACGAATCGCCCGAGACGTTCTGCAGGATCATGTCGACTTCGATATTGGCCTCGCCGATGGGCCCCAGCACCGCGTAGGCAATGCCGGGCCGGTCGGGTACGCCCAGTACCGTAAGCTGCGACTCGTCCTTGGTGAAGGCGATGCCGGAAATGATCGGTTCTTCCACGTATTCCTCCAGGGTGATCAGGGTGCCGGGGCCTTCCTCGAACGTAGACAGTACCCGCAGCGGCACGCCGTATTTGCCGGCGAACTCCACCGCGCGAATCTGTAGCACTTTCGAGCCGAGACTGGCCATCTCGAGCATTTCTTCAAAGGTAATTTTTTCGAGCCGGCGGGCATTCGGCACCACGCGCGGGTCGGTGGTGTAGACGCCGTCGACGTCGGTATAGATCTGGCACTCATCGGTGCCGAGAGCCGCAGCCAGCGCCACGGCGGTCGTGTCCGAGCCACCGCGGCCCAGCGTGGAGATCGAGCCGTCGCTGGTGATGCCCTGAAACCCGGCCACCACGGCGACCTGGCCGGCATCGAGGGCGGCGCGCAGGTTGGCTTCCTTGATCTCTTCGATACGCGCCTTGGAGTGATACTCGTCGGAGACGATCGGCACCTGCCAGCCCGTAAACGAACGCGCATCGCAGTCGATATGCTGTAAGGCCATGGCCAACAGCGCGATCGTGACCTGCTCGCCCGTGGACAGCAGCACGTCCATTTCCCGCGGCACCGGCTTGCCAGACAGATCGCCGGCCAGCTCGGTCAGGCGGTCGGTCTCCCCGCCCATGGCCGACACCACGACCACGACCTGATCGCCTTGATCACGATAGCCTTTAACCTTCTCGGCAATCTTTTTGATCTTATCGATCGAGCCGACGGACGAGCCGCCGTATTTCTGGACAATCAATGCCATGGGTTCGTTGTTCCTTATCCGAGTGGGACGAGCCGATCGTGAATAACTATGCCAGACGCGACTCGACCCAGGCAGCCACGCTGTCCAGGGCCGCGTCGAGATTCTCGGGTTGACTGCCGCCGGCCTGGGCCATGTCCGGACGGCCGCCGCCCTTGCCGCCCACTTGGGCCGCTACGTGGTTGACCAGGTCACCGGCCGGCACATGGCCTGACACGGTCTTGGCGACGCCGGCGATCAGCGCGACCTTGCCGTCCTCGGCTGCGGCCAGCACCACAACCGCGCCCTCTAGCTGGTTTTTGAGCGCATCGACGGTCTCGCGCAGTGTCTTGCGATCGGCGCCGTCCATGCGTCGCACCACCAGCTTGGCCGAGCCGATCGCTCGCGCTTCGCTGGCCAGATCGGCCCCCTGGCTCGCGGCGAGCTTCTGGTTGGCGGCCTCGAGCTGTTTTTCCAGACCGGTCACGCGTTCCATCAGCTTGTCGAGCTTGTCCTCGAGCTCGCTCGGCGCGGTTTTAAATCGCGTGGCCAGTCGCGCTTGACGATCGATAACGTCCTGGATGTAAGCCAGCGCATGTGAGCCGGTGACCGCTTCCAGTCGGCGATTGCCGGCCGATACGCCCCGCTCCTCGGTGATCTTGACGAAGCCAAGCGCCCCGGTGGCCGGGGCATGCGTGCCCCCGCAAAGCTCTACCGAGTAATCGCCGAAGCGTACGACCCGAACGGTCGAGCCGTATTTCTCGCCAAAGAACGCCATGGCGCCCTCGGCCACGGCCTCGTCGTAGCTGCGTTCGTAGATCTGGCCTTCGATGTTGGCGCGGACTGTGTTGTTGACCTGCGCTTCGATAGTGGCCAGCTGTTCGGGCGTAACCGCCTCGAAATGCGAGAAATCGAATCGCAGCCGATCCTGGGCCACCAGGGAGCCTTTCTGACGCACGTGAGAGCCCAGCGTGTCGCGCAGTGCCGCGTGCAGCAGGTGGGTGGCCGTGTGGTTGAGCTCGATGTCGTGGCGTCGTGCAGCATCGACCTCGGCGTTGACCGCAACGCCGGGTGTGGCCATGCCCGAGTCCACGTGGCCGAAATGCAGGAACACGCCGTTCTGTTTTTGTGTATCGCGGACGATGAATGTGAACTCGTCGCCCGCGATCTGGCCGGTATCGCCGAGCTGGCCGCCCGACTCGCCGTAGAACGGCGTAGCTTCGAGCACCAGCACGCCTTCGGCACCGGCCTCGATCGCATCAACCGGCTGGCCCTCGACCAGCAGCGAAATCACGCGGGTCGCGGCGTGCGTCTGCTCATAGCCGACGAACTCGGTGGGCTGGCCGACATCATCCAGCTTGGCGTGATAGTCCGCACCGAACTGGCTGGCGGCGCGTGCCCGCTCGCGCTGGGCGTCCATTTCACGCTCGAAGCCCGCGCTGTCGATGGTCAAGCCGCGCTCGCGCGCGACGTCGTTGGTCAGATCAACCGGGAAACCGTAGGTGTCGTAGAGCTTGAACACCGTCTCGCCGGGGATTTCGGTGCCCGACATAGAGGCCACGGCGTCCTCGAGGATCTTCATGCCCGAGGACAGGGTTTCAGAAAACCGCTGCTCTTCCTGAGCCACCACCCGCTCGATCTGCGGATAGGCCTCGGCCAGCTCAGGATAGGCCTCACCCATCAACTCGTTGAGTGGTGCCACCAGCTCGTGAAAGAACGCGCCCGTGGCACCCAGCTTGTAGCCGTGGCGAATCGCCCGGCGCATGATGCGACGCAGCACGTAGCCGCGGCCCTCGTTGGAGGGCATCACGCCGTCGGCGATCAAAAATGCCGTGGCGCGGATATGATCGGCCACGACTTTCAGCGAGGGCAGCTGGGCCGCGCTCGGCTCGCCGGTAATGCCCACGGCGCGGGCGGCGGCGGCCATCAGCGTCTGGAAGACATCAATGCCGTAGTTGTCGTGCGTGCCCTGCATGACGGCGGCGATGCGCTCCAGGCCCATGCCGGTGTCGATCGAGGGTTTGGGCAGGTCGACCATCTCGCCGTCCGGCTGGCGGTCGTACTGCATGAACACCAGGTTCCAGATCTCGACGAAACGATCGCCGTCTTCGTCCGGCGTGCCGGGCGGCCCGCCGGCGACGTGCTCACCGTGATCGTAGAAAATCTCGGAGCACGGGCCACACGGGCCGGTGTCGCCCATCTGCCAAAAGTTGTCCTTGGCGCCGATACGGGCCAGGCGCGCCTCGGGAATGCCGATCTCGTCTGTCCAGATCGCCTCGGCCTCGGCGTCTTCTTCATAGACCGTGACCCAGAGCTTATCCGCGGGCAGGCCCAGCTCTTCGGTCAAGAACCCCCAGGCGAACTGGATGGCCTCGCGCTTGAAGTAGTCACCGAAAGAGAAGTTGCCCAGCATCTCGAAAAACGTGTGATGCCGGGCCGTATAGCCCACGTTTTCCAGGTCGTTGTGCTTGCCGCCGGCGCGAACACACCGCTGGGCCGAGACGGCGCGCGAATAGTCGCGCGGATCACGCCCCAAAAAGACGTCCTTAAACGGCACCATGCCTGCGTTGGTGAACAGCAGCGTGGGGTCGGCCGCCGGCACGAGGCTGGATGAGGCCACGAACCGATGCGCGTTGGCCTTGAAATAATCGAGAAAACGCGCGCGTACCGCGTTGGTGGACATCATGTGGGGTTGCTCCCGGACACCTCGCCAAACAGCCGGCAAGTTTAGCAGAGACGCCGGCCGGGCTTAGTCGGACGTTGTGCGTACGGCGGCGATCTTGTCGTCGTTGGTCTGCACACGATCCGTGCGGCTGCCGACCTTGATGCTGGTATGCACGCGCGGGGCGCCGAGGTCGTGGATCGTTTGGTGACACTCCTTGAACGCGGCGAACACGTCATCCCACTCGCCCTCGACGTTGGTGCCGTAGGCATGGAGCTGGGGCTTTAACCCCCAGGCTTCGAGGATCGGCTGGCAGGCCGCGATATAGCGAGAGACCGACAGGCCCACGCCCAGCGGGATGACACAGATTTCAGCGGTGACTTTCATGTAAATGCGTCCGATCAGCCTATGTCGCGAGCATGTCAGAGGCCTGGCGCGTCATCGAACGCCGCCGCGAGCTGATCGCCGTCAAAGCCGCGCCGCTGCAAGAATCGCATCTGCTTGGCCTTGGCCGCGAAGTCCTCGGGCCATTCGATACCGAAACGCTTTTCCCGCGCGGCCGCGGCCCGGCTCGCCCAATCGACTTCGGCAGCCGCGAGTGCTGCTTCGACGGTTGAGTCGGCTACGCCCACGCCGCGCAGCTCGGCACGGATCCGCACCGGGCCGATACCCCGCCGCGCCTTGGCCGCTACGCTGGCCTCGGCAAAGCGGGCATCCGATAGCAGGCCATCATCGACCAGCGTATCGAGCGCGATCTCGATAGCGTCGCGCGCATAGTCGCGCTTGGCGAGCTTGGTCACGAGCTCGCCGTAGGCGTGCTCGCGACGCGCCAGCAGATCCATCGCGCGTTTGCGGATCTCGACTTGCGTGGTCTGGTCTGCCTCGTCGGTCATGCCGGGCGGTGATTACTGGCCGCTCTTCCCGGCGCTATCGCCGCCCAGCAGGTCGGCGTCGCCGGCCTCGGCGGTGGCCGCATCGGGCGCGGCCTCCGCGGCGTCTTCACCTTTCTTCTTTTTCTTGGGCAGCAGTTTTTCGCGCAGGGCGGCTTCGATATTGGCCGCGATTTCCGGGTTTTCCTTCAGAAAGTTACGCGCGTTGTCCTTGCCCTGGCCGATGCGATCACCGTTGTAGGAGTACCAGGAGCCGGCTTTCTCGACGAGGTTGTTGGCCACGCCCAGGTCAATGATCTCGCCCTCGCGCGAGCTGCCCTCGCCGTAAAGGATCTCGAACTCGGCCTTGCGAAACGGCGGCGCCATCTTGTTTTTGACGACCTTCACGCGAGTTTCGTTGCCGATGACCTCGTCGCCCTTCTTGATCGAGCCGATGCGACGAATATCCAGGCGCACGGACGAATAGAACTTCAGCGCGTTACCGCCGGTGGTGGTCTCTGGCGAGCCGAACATCACGCCGATCTTCATCCGGATCTGGTTGATGAACATCACCGTGGTGCCGGTACGCTTGATGTTGGAGGTGAGCTTACGCAGCGCCTGGCTCATCAACCGCGCCTGAAGGCCCACGTGGGAATCACCCATCTCGCCTTCGATTTCGGCCTTCGGCGTGAGTGCAGCCACCGAGTCCACGACCACGATATCCACCGCCGCCGAGCGCACGAGCATGTCGGCGATCTCCAGCGCCTGTTCGCCGGTGTCCGGCTGCGAGATCAACAGGTTTTCGATATCCACGCCCAGCGCTTCGGCATAGGTCGGGTCCAGCGCGTGTTCGGCGTCGATGAAAGCCGCGGTGCCGCCGGCCTTCTGGGCCTCGGCGATGGCCTGCAGGGTGAGTGTGGTCTTGCCCGAGGATTCCGGGCCATAGATCTCGACGACGCGCCCGCGCGGGTAGCCGCCCACGCCCAGGGCAATGTCCAGAGTTAGCGAGCCGCTGGAGATCGAGGCGACGTTGGAATTATCCACGTCGCCCATGCGCATGACCGAGCCCTTGCCGAACTGTCGCTCGATCTGGCCCAGGGCGGCAGCGAGTGCTTTCTTGCGATCTTCATCCATGGCGTTGTTCCCCGTCTGTCGCGCCGGTGCGCGTGATGTCTTCTTACTCATGCTCGACTCGATGATACGGCCTGTGATGGTTTGTCGGCTCCGCGCCGGCTGATGCTCGCGCTCGGCTACCGCGGTGTGTCTAGTCCTGGCGCACCATGTCGGACAAGCGCCAACGGGCCAGGGTGTGATACGCGCCGGGCATGCCATCGTGTCCGCTTTCGATCAGCGCTAGATGAGCAACATGCCAGATCATCGGCGGAAACAGGGCCGTCGGCGCCGGGGGCACGCAATCACGGATGACTGTGATATGTGGCACAAAGCGTTGTCGATCAACCCCTTGCTTGCCCAATTCGGCGGCCAGCGCGGTCAGTCGTACGGGCGCACGCTCGGGGCCGAACCACGCGGTGCGCGCGCCCTGAAAACCGCCCAGGCGATCGATGCTCATCGTGAACGGCGCCGCGCTGATGTTATCGACCCCGCGCAGCAGCGCCTCGACGGCCGACGTATCACGTGGCCCCAGAAACGCCAGCGTCAGATGTAGCCGATCGGCGGCGACCAGACGCCCGCCCAGCCCCAGGCGGGCCGCTCTCAGGACCATCTCGTCGGCGAGCGCGCGCGGCGGCAACAGAGCAAAGAATAGCCGCCTAGGCACGATCTAGAGACGTTCGATCCGCTGTTTGAGACCGGCCAGCGCGCAGACAACGGTTTGACGCCGCACGCTGGCCCGGTCGCCGTCGAAGACGTGATGCGTAACCTCCGCACTTGCCCCGGCCTGCTGCCAGCCGATATACACGGTGCCTACCGGCTTGTCGGGACTGCCGCCGCCGGGCCCGGCCACGCCGGAGACCGCGATCGCCCATTCGGCGCCGGACAGCGTCAAGGCGCCTCGGGTCATCGCCCCGACCACCGGCGCGCTGACGGCCCCGTGGGCGGCGATCAGATGCGGGCCCACGCGCAGGTCCTCGTGCTTGGCGGCGTTGGAATACGTGACATAACCGCGCTCGAACCAGGCCGAACTACCGGCGCGCTCGGTACAGGCCGCGGCAATCAGGCCCCCGGTACACGATTCAGCGGTCACCAGCCGCTGGCCGCGCGCCGGCATCAGCTCAGCGAGTGCCGCGACCAGCGTGTCGATGTCTGCGGGCGGGCCCGCGGCGTCAGCCGTATGCGTCATAGGCTGCCAAGTATGCCAGTGCGGCACGGCGAAGTCGGCGTATAAATTACGTACAATCGCGCCGGCCGATGTTGGCACCGCGATCGACCGAGCCGAGCCTGCCCATGCCAGAGACCGCCGATACGGCCCGTCATGCCCATCACACGCCCATGATGCGGCAATACCTGCAGATCAAGGACGGCTATCCGAACATGCTCATGTTCTATCGCATGGGCGATTTCTACGAGCTGTTCTTCGACGACGCCGAGCGCGCGGCCGAGATTCTGGACATCACCCTGACCGCCCGCGGCGAGTCCGGCGGCGTGCGCATCCCGATGGCCGGCGTGCCCTATCACTCGGCCGAGTCGTATCTCGCGCGTCTGATCACGCGGGGCGAGTCGGTGGCCATCTGCGAACAGATGGAAGCGCCGGGCGCCACCAAGGGCCCGGTCCGGCGGGAAGTGGTACGCGTGGTTACGCCCGGCACCGTGACCGACGATGCGCTCATGGACGCGCGCCGGGCCAATCTCATCGTGGCCGTGGCCCCGGCCAAGCGGGCGATCGGTATCGCTACGCTGGAGCTGGCACGCGGCGATCTGGCGGTAACCGAAGTCGCCGACGAAGCCGCGCTGCACAGCGAGCTGGCGCGGCTGGCGCCGCGGGAAATTCTGGTGGCCGACGACAGTCCGCTGGTCTTCGAGGGCGCCAACACGGCCCGCACGGAGCGCCCGGCCTGGCTGTTCGATGCGGTTTCAGCGCGCCGCAAGCTGACCCAGTTCTTCGGCGTGGCCCAGCTCGACGGCTTTGGCTGTGGCGACATGCCGCGGGCGATTGCCGCCGCCGGCGCGCTGGTCGACTACGTCGAGGCCACCCAGCACGCCGCCCTCGCGCATATCGCCTCCATGCGCACTTATGCCATCACCGACACGCTGATCCTTGACGCGGCCACACGCCGCAACCTCGAGATCGAGCGCAGTGCCACCGGTGACACCCGCCACAGCCTGGTCGGCCTGCTCGATCGCTGTGCCACCGCCATGGGCGCGCGTGCCCTGCGACGCTGGCTAGCCGAGCCCACCCGCGACTTCAACACTCTGCGGCATCGCCATCAGGCCATTGCCACCCTGATGAACGGCGCCTACGAGCCGGTCTCCGACAAGCTGCGCAGCATGGTCGACGTGGAGCGCATCGCCACCCGTATCGCACTGGGCTCGGCACGCCCGCGCGATCTGTCGGGCCTGGCCGCCGCACTCGCCGGCCTGCCGGGCATCAAGGCCGAGCTGGCCAAGCTGGATGCCCCGCTGCTGGCCGGCATTGATACGGCACTGGACCCGGCCTCGGACCTGGCCGGCCTGCTGGCCCGCGCGATCGTCGCCGCCCCGCCGGTAGTCATCCGCGACGGCGGCGTCATCGCCACCGGTTATGACGACACGCTGGACGAGCTGCGCGAGCTCTCCGACAACGCCAACGGCTATCTGGCCGATCTGGAAGCCCGCGAGCGCGAGCGCACCGGCGTGGACACGCTCAAGGTGGGATACAACCGGGTGCACGGCTATTACATCGAAATGGGCCGCACCCACGCGGACAAGGCGCCGCTGGACTATCAGCGCCGTCAGACGTTAAAAGCCGTCGAGCGCTATATCACGCCCGAGCTGAAATCGTTCGAGGACAAGGTACTGTCGGCCCGCGAGCGCGCCCTGGCGCGGGAGAAACAGCTCTATACCGAGCTGGTCACCGAACTGGCGACACATCTGTCGCGCTTGCAATCGATTGCCGACGGGCTGGCCCGGTTGGACGTGCTCGCCGGGCTTGCCCGCTGCGGCATCGACTACGGTTGGGTTGCCCCAGAGCTCGTCGATACCCCCGGCATCAAGATCACCGGCGGGCGTCATCCCGTGGTCGAACGATTTTCCGATACGCCGTTCGTGGCCAACGACACCACCCTGGACGACGACACCCGGCTGCTTCTGATCACCGGGCCCAATATGGGCGGCAAATCCACCTATATGCGCCAGACCGCACTGATCGTGCTGATGGCGCATATCGGCTCGTTCGTGCCGGCCCAGGCCGCACGCATCGGTCCGCTGGATCGGGTATTCACCCGCATCGGCGCCGGCGACGATCTCTCGGCCGGCCAGTCGACCTTCATGGTCGAAATGAGCGAGACGGCCCAGATTCTGCACCACGCCACCGAGCGCTCGCTGGTGCTGCTGGACGAGATTGGCCGCGGCACCTCCACCTACGACGGCCTGGCCCTGGCCCGCGCGGTGGCCGAACGCCTGGCCGAGCACAACCGGGCCTATACCCTGTTTGCGACCCACTATTTCGAATTGACGCGCCTGGCCGCCGACTGGCCGGCCAGCGACAACGCGCACTTCGAAGTGGCCGACTATGCCAGCGGCGGCGAGCAGAAACTGGTCTTTCTCCACGCCATCCGGCCCGGCCCGGCCTCGCGCAGCTTTGGTCTGCAGGTGGCCGAGCTGGCCGGCGTGCCGAAAAAAGTCGTGCGCGCGGCCAAGAAACATCTCGCCGAGCTGGAGCAGGCCACACCGGAAACCACCAGCCCCCAGCTGGGACTGTTCGAGGCCCCCTCACCGGCCTCGGCCGAACCCGCTGAGCCCGAGCCGGATCGGCTGCGGGAACAGCTGGCCACGCTTGACTGTGATGCGCTGTCGCCGCGGGAGGCGTTGTCGGTCTTGTATGAGTTGAAGGGGTTATTGGATTACAACGGCGCCGACGATTAGTGCGCAGCGGCGCGCCCAGTGCTGCTCGGGCAGCTCGCGGTGCTGCTTCAAGCTTAACGCCACTCACGAGCGGCTTTAGCCGGGCGATTTCGCACTGCAGTGCGAGTCTCTTCTTTTGCTTGTCCAAAAGAAGAAACCAAGAAAACGACACCCATCCTCGGCGCCCGCTTTGCGGGTGCACTCCGATGCTCACGTCGGCGGAATGCGACAAAAAACTCACATCGCTTTCGCGATGCTCAAACACTTTGTCGCACCGGCGCAGTGCGACGGACATCCGCCGCCGCTGCGCGTCTGCGTCGCCTCACAATGGGGCCGAACACAGAGCGGGCGATCCCCGCCCGGCGTTGGTCTAGCTGCTTGCGAGGCTTTCTGCGATGGTCATGTCGGCTTGAGGCCGGCGGCCTAAGCCGACCTACAGACTCATAAACTGCCGCGCCGTGTCTGTATTGGGTGCCCTTCAGGGCCGGCGCAGACGCTCGGGGCGAATGGGTGTCCGGCGCACGGCGCCGGCACGGCCAGCATGTCTGAGTGCGGCCAAAGCCGCACGAGTTCCTGGCCGTGTCCCACTCGCCCCGAGTGGCTGCGCGTACCCGCGAAGCGGGCGGACATGTAGGGTGTCCTTTGCTTTGGTTACCGGGGGCGTGGTCATGCCATATAAGCCGTCGCATAGCCGCCGCGCGCTGTGCCAGGCAAGGCGCGAGCCGCAGGTCGTGGCCCGCCACGATCAAGGGTCGCAACGCCGCATGGGGCAGTGCGCGGCGGCTACCCGAAGGGCCAGTGCCATAAGCCGCCAATCCGGCGTTATCGCTTTGGCCCGTGGCCCCACCACGGCCGGCAAGCGATGCCTTATCTTGACGCCTTATGGCGCTGGTGCGGCGACTTATATGGCATCACCACGCCCCAGTTTGGACAAGCAAATGAAAGGGACTCGCACAGCAGTGCGAAACCGGCGTTCAAAACGTTCTAAAGAGTTTTCCTAGCCACCGAAATACGGTCCGGACCACGCAACGGCCTTAAGCGTAATCCGCCGCCATCTCATTCGTAATCTTCAAATCCTTCTTCGTATGCTTGGCAATCGGCCCGGCTACGGCTTTTTCGACCTTGCCGCCAATCAACGGAATCGAAGCATCAATCTCGTAGGTCAGCGTCATGCGCGAGCCGCTGCCCTGGTTGGTGATATGCATGTCGGCATGAATCTTCACCGGCGCTTTTTCGATTTCGATATCCAGGCGGCCGCGCGACTGATCTAACTGCCAGGCATCGGTCTGCTTGAGATACAAGCTGTCGCCCAGCCGGCTCTTGATGAAGTCGGGAAAGCTCATGCGCGAAGCATCCAAGGCGTGGCGCACGGAAATCGAGAACTTGTCGCCTTCGGCCGTGGTATCGAGCACTTCCGGCGCGTTGCCGCCCATGCGCTCGTACTTTTTCAGGTAGTAGTCCTTATCACCGAACATCTTGAGAATGGTTTCGGCGGGATAATCGAAATCGAAGGTTTCTTCGAACTTCATACGTCAGTCCTTGTGTCCGACCCGGCATCCGGGCGGATCTGTCCATCTTCTTGATAAAGGTAATGCGCGAGCATGTCGTGGGCGTTGAACTCGGCTTCTAGAACCGAGAGCAGCACGAACACCCCGCCCAGGCGACGATGCAAAAACACGATTTCACGCGGCGGAATTCGAAACCACCGCGAGATCGCGGCATCTTGCACGGCCTTGGACACGCGCCAGAACAGGTCTGAGTCCCCCCACTGATACTCACCGTCGGCGGTACAGTATTCAGCCGGCGGCTGTTTCATGAACGGCTCGATGATCAGCATGCCCACCTTGGCGAAGTCATCGAAGACATGTTGGGGCGAATCACGACGCAGCAGGTTGATGCCGATGGCCCCGTTGATGAGTTTGTCCTGGTCGTGTTCGAACGCGCCGGCCACAGTGTCGTAATAAGCCCCCAGAAAACGCGGGGCGAACTCACGGGTGGCCCCGAAATCCAGCAGCACGAACTTGTCGTCGTCGCCGGATTCGTCGACCCGAATCTTGTAATTGCCGAAATGGGGGTCGGTCTGGACGATGCCCCAGTCGAAGAACTCGAGAAAAAACAACTCGAGAGCGGCGCCGGCCAGCCGATTGCGCCGCGCCTGCGGCAGCGCCTTGACCGCGTCGCTCTGGACATGAGCCGCCGCCTCAAAGGAGGTGACCAGCACGGTCTCGGTCGAATATTCGGGGAACACTTCGGGCACGACGTAGCGATCATCGTCGGCCAGACGTTCGCCGAACTCACGGGTCATGCGCAGCTCGCGGTCATAATCCACCTCGCGATAGATCATCTCGCGGACTTCTTCCATGATCGCACTGAGCTCGATGCCCTTGGGCACGAGGCGCGCCAGGCGCACGATGTTGGTCAACGTGCGGATATCCGAATCAATCGCGTCAGCCAGCTGCGGGTACTGAATCTTGATACACAGCTGGCGTCCGTCGGAAATACGCGTCGCGCGATGTACTTGGCCCAGAGAGGCTGCGGCCAGCGGCTCTTCATCGATGTCCAGCTCGGCCAGCCGCTCGGCGCCCAAGCGTTCACGAACCACCGGGGCCAGGTCTACCCACGCCACCGGCGGACTGTCGTCTTGCAGACTGCGCAGCACGTCGATGGCCTCGGGCGGCATGAAGTACTGGCCATAAACCGAAAGCATCTGGCCAACCTTCATCACGCTGCCCTTCAGCTGGCCGAGTTCGTCGGCCAAAAATTCGGCCTGACGGACATAGAACTCGCGGTTGCGGGCTTCGCGATCGGACTTGCTCCGAAACAGGTTGCCGAAGGTATGCGTGGCATACGAGGCACCGGCCATAACGCCCATACGCGCCATCGCAGCGTTGCGGTCGAAGGAACCGGTCTTGAGTTTGAGCGGCTTGCGTTTGTCGCTCTTCGATTTATCGGCCATGGCGTGTGCTGACTGTCGGCATAGATCGGAGTCTAGCAGTTAGTACGAATCAGGCCATCCGCTGCATCGAAAACAAAAAAAGCCCGGTCGGTGACCGGGCCTTTCTTCCGACAATCGGGACAATTGTCGGTGCACGTCAACTTGGGTGTCGTGCTGACGACAACACCTAAGCGCCGTCGTTGTCTGGTGGCCATGGCTGGATTTGAACCAGCGACACCAGCATTATGAATGCTGTGCTCTAACCCCTGAGCTACATGGCCGTGGAAAGCGCGAGATTATGTTCGCCAGGCCGGTTTTCGTCAAGACAAACGGTCGATTTTTTAGACGTTGAACCGAAAGTGCACGACGTCGCCTTCGGCCATGACGTATTCCTTGCCTTCAAGCCGATGCTTGCCGGCTTCCTTGGCCCCTTTCTCACCGCCGAGATCGATGTACGTGTCGTAGTCGATCACTTCGGCGCGAATGAAACCACGCTCGAAATCAGTGTGGATCACGCCGGCCGCCTGTGGCGCGGTTGAGCCGGTGCGTACTGTCCAGGCGCGCACCTCCTGCGGGCCGGCGGTGAAAAACGTCTGCAGGCCCAGCAGTGCATAGCCGGCCCGGATCACGCGGTTCAGACCCGGCTCATCCAGGCCAAGATCAGCTAGAAAATCGTTCTTGTCGTCGCCGTCGAGCTGGGCCAGCTCGCCCTCAAGTGCGGCGCATACCGGCACGACCTGGGCGCCCTGGGCTTCGGCGTGCTCGCGGATACGATCCAGCAGCGGGTTATCCTCAAAGCCGGATTCGTCGACGTTGGCCACGAACAGCGCCGGCTTGGCGGTAATCAGGTGCAACTCGCGCAGGGCCAGATGTTCGTCGTCGCTAAGCGACAGACTGCGCACCGGAGCGCCGGTATCCAGATGCGCACGTACCCGCTCGAACAGCTCGGCGTTACGCTTGGCGGTCTTGTCGCCGGACTTGGCGGCCTTGGCCGCGCGCTCGCCGGCCCGCGTGACCGTGGTCAGATCGGCCAGAGCCAACTCGGTGTCGATGGTCTCGACGTCGGCGATGGGATCGACCCGCCCGGCGACGTGCATCACGTCGTCGTTTTCGAAACAGCGCACCACGTGCAGGATCGCATCGGTTTCGCGAATATTGGCCAGGAACTGGTTGCCCAGCCCCTCGCCCGTCGAGGCACCGGCAACGAGACCGGCGATATCCACGAACTCGATGTTGGTGGCCAGAACCTTGGCCGGCTTGACGATCGCCGCCAGCTTGTCCAGCCGCGGGTCGGGCACCGGAACCACGCCCACGTTCGGATCGATCGTACAGAACGGATAGTTCTCGGCCGGAATTTCGGCCGCAGTCAACGCGTTGAACAACGTGGACTTGCCGACGTTGGGCAAACCGACGATACCGATCTGAAGCGCCATGACATGACCTCGTAAAAGACGCGCCGCAGCTGCGACGGCCTGGTGGTGCAGGGTTTAAGACTTGCGAGAATTGAGCTGCTGGGCACCGCGCATCCAGCCGGCCGAACATACCGTTTCTACCGCCTCGATAGCGGCATCGATACCGGCGTCAATGGCGATCGCGTCGTCGCGCGACGGACTGCCCAGCACGTGCGAGAGCACCCCGGCTGCATTGCCGGGATGCCCGATGCCGATACGCAGCCGTTTGTAGCCCGCGCCGATCACGCGGTGCGTGTCCCGCAGCCCGTTATGGCCGCCGTGACCGCCGCCCTCCTTCAGGCGTACGGTGCCGGGCGGCAGATCCAGTTCGTCGTGGACAACCAGGATCTCGCCGGGCTCGATCTTGTGAAACGCAGCCAGCGGCTGGATAGCCTGGCCGCTGGCGTTCATGAACGTCGCGGGCTTCAGCAACCAGATCGTGTCGTCGCCACGGCTCGACCGTGCGAGCTCGCCCTTGAACTTTTTCTCGGACGAAAACGAGGCCCGCCACCGTTCGGCCAATCGGTCGATGAACCAGAAACCGGCGTTGTGCCGGTCATTGGCATGGCTGGGCCCGGGATTGCCTAGGGCAACGATGGCGCGCAAGTGCTCGCTCATCAGTCCACGTGCCGGGTCAGACAACCGACCACGACGACTTACTTGTCGTCGTCGTCGCCGTCGTTGCTGTCTTCGCTCTCGCCGTCGTCCTCGCCCTCGGCATCTTCGCCTTGTGCCTCTTCGGCGGCCGCCGCTGCTTCGGCTTCAGCCTCGGCTTCTTCTTCAGCCTCGAGCTCGACCGCGGCACGCGGCACCTGGACGGTCACCACGGTCTGGTCGTTCTGCTCGTCTTCTTCGCCCATCAGATCCACGATTTGGACGCCTTCAGGCACCACCAGGTCCGACAGGTGAACCGAATCGTGAAGATTGAGCTGCGAGCAATCCACTTCGATGTACTCGGGCAGATCACGCGGCAGACATTCGATCTCGACATCGTTCATGTTGTGCGAGATCACGCCTTCTTCGTCGACCACACCCGGGGCGACGTCTTCGCCGATGAAGTGCAACGGGATACTCATGCGCAGCGCCTCGCCGGCCACAATGCGCAGGAAGTCGGCGTGCTCGATGAACGGCTTGGCCGGGTGACGCTGGAGGTCACGCAGCACGGCTTCTTCGGTCTCGCCGCCGTTCACGTGGATCTTGATGATGTGCGAGAAAAACGCCTCGTTGTCCAGATGATGGTTGAGGTCGTTATGATCGAACGACAGCATCACCGGGTCGCCGTTGCCGCCGTAGATGATGGCCGGCACGCGGCCCGTCTTGCGCAGACGTTTGTTCTCGGCACGGCCGGTGGCGTCTCGTTTGTCGGCGTTGAGCTCGAAGGCTTCCATAGTCTGGCTCCAGCTGGCTATGAGGCCGCCGGGTGTGCTCCGCGGCCGCGGTTTGAAGGTGTTCACAGCAACCGCCCTGCCCGGGCAGCCGCCTTAAAAGACCGCGTAGTATACGCGTTTGATCGGGTTTTGCACGAGCCGCAAACGGCTCGGCGACACGAGGCGCTTAGGCGTCCTTATACAAGGTGGACACCGATTCCTCGGCACTCACGCGGCGAATGGTCTCGGCCAGCAGGGCGGCGATATGAAGCTGGCGAATCTTGCCGCAGGCCGCAGCGTCGGCCGACAGCGGGATGGTATCGGTAACCACCAGCTCGTCCAGGCGCGAGTTGCGGATGTTCTCCACCGCCTTGCCGGACAGCACCGGATGCGTGACGTAGGCACGTACTTTAGTGGCGCCCTGGTTCTTGAGGGCGTCGGCAGCTGCACACAGCGTACCGGCGGTATCCACCAGATCATCGACCATGATGCAGCTCTTGCCGCGCACATCGCCGATGATATTCATGATCTTGGCTTCGTTGGCCCGCGGACGCCGCTTATCGATGATGGCCAGATCGGCCTCGTCCAGGCGCTTGGCCAGGGCCCGCGCGCGCACCACGCCGCCCACGTCGGGCGAGACCACCACCAGATTGTCGTCACGCTGCTTCTGTCGCCAGATATCGCCCAACAGCACCGGCGAGGCATAGACATTATCCACGGGCATATCGAAAAAACCCTGGATCTGGTCGGCATGCAAATCCACCGTCAGCACGCGATCAGTTCCAACCGTACCCAGCAGACTCGCAGCCACCTTGGCCGAGATCGGCACACGGGCGCTGCGCGGGCGACGATCCTGGCGTGCGTAGCCGAAGTATGGAACCACGGCCGTGATGCGACCGGCTGATGCGCGATGCAGGGCATCGATCATCATCAGCAGTTCCATCAGGTTGTCGTTGGTCGGCTGACAGGTCGACTGAACCACGAACACATCGCGGCCGCGGACGTTCTCGTCGATCTCGACCTGACACTCGCCGTCGGAGAAACAGCCGACGGTCGCCTTGCCAATCGGCAGCTTGAGATAACCCGCCACGTCACGCGCCAATGCCGGGTTGGCATTGCCGGTAAAGACCATCAATCGGGTGTCCGCCATGGCGAGCTGTCGGTTGAGAAATTGCTCTGACAGCCGCGAGCGCTTGCGGCTATCGATAAAGACTGGCTGGGGTGGCAGGGATCGAACCTGCGCATGACGGGATCAAAACCCGTTGCCATACCGCTTGGCGACACCCCAAAGCTACTTGATATAACA
>DCKU01000118.1 GCA_002320455.1 Salinisphaera sp. UBA1666 | reverse complement strand
TTAACGACACGTCGGCAATCCAGCGTTCTAGCCCACTGCGCGACTATGACTGCGCGGCGCGGGCTACGTCTCGTCTTGCCGCAAAACAGCGCTTGGCGCGGACTCGGATGAAACCTCAACAGGCCCTAGAGCCAGTTAACAGGCTCTAAGTATTTCTGGACGCCCCGTCGAGCGGTGGTTTGGGCGGCTCGGCCGGTTCGTTGGCAATGCCGTGGGGCACGTGCCCGGCGGCGACCATTTCGGCGGCCGTGCCCACGTGGGTGGCCTGGTCGTCGAAAAAGATATCCGCGCCAAAGGCCCGCAGGAAGCGTGCCTTGGTCATGCCGCCGAGAAACAGCGCTTCATCGATACGGATATGCCAGGCGCGCAGGGTGCGGATCACCCGCTCGTGGGCCGGCGCGCTGCGAGAGGTGACCAGCGCGGTCCGGATCGGGCAGGTGGCCGGATCGAACTCGCCCTGGATGCGAGTCAGCGCTTCCAGAAAGCCCTTGAACGGCCCGCCGGGCAGCGGCCGGCCGGCGTCTTTGGACTCGGCGGCGGCAAATGCCGCCAGGCCGTGTTGCTTGAAGATACGCTCGGCCTCGTCGGAAAAGATCACCGCGTCGCCGTCGAAGGCGATCTTGAGCTGGGCGCCGGCGGCAGGCAGCGAATGCCCGGGCACGATGGTCGCCGCGGCACAGCCGGCTGCCAGCGCGGCACGAACGTCGTCGGCGTCGGCCGAAAGAAACAGATCGGCGGCAAACGCGGCCACGTAGCGCCAGGGCGAATCACCGCTGGTAAACGCCGCTCTCGTGATCGGCAGCTCGTGATGGACGATGGAATTGAATACGCGCAGTCCGGTGTCGGCGCTATTGCGCGACAGCAGAATCACCTCGACCCGCTCGTGGCCGTCTTCGTTGAGTGCCAGCAGCTTCTGCACCAGGCCAAACGCCACGCCCGGGGCCAGCACGTCTTCTTCGTGGTCGATCTGATACTGGCAGTAGGCCTCGCGTCCGTGGGTCTCGAACACGCGATGGCTATCTTCCAGATCGAACAACGCCCGAGAGGAAATGCCGATGACCAGCTTGTCGCCTGTTTTGTCCATAGACGCAGTCTAGCGGCTTTGAGCCACACGCGGTGTGGGTCGCGTTTGAGCGTTGAGCGCGTATCATCGAGGCGTGATATGGATGCCCGGCCCGCCCGATGAGCCAAAAGAAAAAAGCCTCTTCCAAGACTGACACCGACGGCCCCGCGGCCAACAAGAACGCGCGTACCCGCGCGATCGAATGCTGGCTGACCGATATGGACGGCGTGCTCGTCCACGAGGACAAGGCCCTACCGGGAGCGGCCGATCTGATCAGCCACTGGCGCGAGGTCGGCACCCCGTTTCTGGTGTTGACCAACAACTCTATGTACACCCCGCGCGATCTGGCCGCCAAGCTGGCACGCGGCGGCCTGGAGATCGCCGAGGAGCAGATCTGGACCTCGGCGCTGGCCACGGCCGCGTTTCTGGCCGACCAGGCGCCCCAAGGCTCGGCGTTCGTTATCGGGGAAACCGGGCTGACCACGGCCATGCACGAGGCCGGCTTCGTCATGAGCGATGCCCGCCCGGACTTCGTGGTCCTGGGCGAGACGCGCACCTATTCTTTTGAGGCCATCACCCGCGCGATCCGCCTGATCAACGACGGCGCGCGCTTCATCGCCACCAACCCGGACGTCACCGGCCCCTCGGCCGAGGGCGCACTCCCGGCCACCGGCGCGGTCGCCGCGCTCATCACCGCCGCCACCAAGCGCGAGCCCTATTACGTGGGCAAACCCAACCCCATGATGTTTCGCTCGGCGATGAACAAGCTGGGCGCGCACTCCGAGCGCACGGGCATGATCGGTGATCGCATGGACACCGATATCGTGGCCGGTATCGAGGCCGGGCTGCACAGCGTGCTGGTGCTCTCCGGTATCGCAAGCCAAGACGACCTGGCGCACTACCCCTTCCGCCCGGCGGCCGTGCATGACTCCGTGGCTGATCTGCTCAAACAGCTCAAGGGCTGATATGCAACGCCCGACCCGACTCTTTGATTTTGCCTGCGAGGCTGCCGGTGTATTCGGCCTGGTGGCCACGCTCATGCTCTGTCTGCTGGCGTTTGCCGGCGTCGACAACGCCGTGTTCTGGGTCACGGTGGCCGCGGCCGGGCTCGGCTCGCTGGTTTATATCGTCTATCAGGGGGCCGGCTGGCTGTTTAAACGACACGGCCTGTCCGGCAGTCAGATCGTGCTGGCCACGATCGTGCCGGTGGCCGCACTCGCGGTGACCGTGGTGGTCGGCGGCGAGCGGGCCGGGCTGTTCTTTCTGCCGTTTGGTCATCGCGACGTCGAGACCCAGCGACAGGTCATCTCGGTCGAAAAGAACGCCGACGGCACGGTCTCGACCACGACGCGTCCGGCAGATGGCGACGACGCTGAGTGAGATTATTCCACCGGGCCGCTCATCGCACGGGTAAAGGCTTCGCGAAACTGATCCATACCGCGGGCGGCCAGTGATTCGTCCGGCACCAGGCCGGGCTGCCAATACTTGTCGTCCAATCGATCCATGACACTCGGGTCGGCGGCTACGACCGTAATCGGCACGCGATAATCCCGGCGTGCGCCGCTCACGATCGGTGCGGCCTGATGATCGCCCAGGATGATGAACACGGTGTCATCGCCGTAGCGCCGCATGTATTGGCCCAGCGTCGCCCACACGTAGTCGATGCTTTTGAGGTACTGGCGGCGCACGCGCGCCGGATCGGCCCAGACGGTCTGGGGCGAGTCCCCGGCCAGCGCCTGTGGGTCGAAGATATGCCCGTCGTCGATGGCCTCCCAGTCCACCAGATGTGGAATCGGCGTCCATGGCGCGTGGCTGGAGATCAGCGAGGCCTCGACCATGGCCGGCTGGTCCAGCTCGCCAACGATCTGGCGCACGCGATTGAGGGTGAACTGATCGGGCATGGTCACCCAGTTGAAGCGCCGCCCGCGATAGCCCAGTCGCCGGGCATCGTAGACGGCGTCGAAGCCGAAATAGTCGGCTTCCGGCCAGTCCTCGACGATCGCGGGAACGGCGGCGATCGTGGTCCAGCCGGCCTCGCGAAACAGCCGGTTCAGGCTGGCTCGGTCGCTTTGGATCATGGTGTCGTAGCGGCTCTGGTTGTTGGTCCACAGCCCGGACAACAGGGCCCCGTGGGCCAGCCAGCTCATGCCACCATACGTCGGCGAGACGAGCCAGGCGCTCTTGGCGTGCAGACCGGCGGTGTCCAGATCGGCGCCGACCTGATCGAGCCGCCGGCGCACCGTGGCCGCATATCGCGGGTCGTATAACGCGTTCTGCCCGTAGGACTCGACGAACCACAACATCACGTCCTGGCCGGCCAGTGCGGCAAACCGTGTCTCGGCGGGCAGATCGGCCAGCGGGTCGGTGGCCAGCTGTCGATTAAAGGCGAGCAGTTCGGCCCGCGTGGCCAGGCTGCGCTGAATATGGGCAGCGATATAGTCCGCGGCCGGCGTGCCCACAGGCAGGCCGCCCCAACCGGCCAGCCGCGACACACCGACGACCCCCAGCAAGACCAGTGCGACAGCCAGCGCGGCGCGGCGCGTGCGGCGGCCCAGTCGGGCCGGCCCACCCAGTGCCCAGAACAGTAGTCCCGTCGCCAGCGACAGCGCGATCACCACGCCGGCCAGAATCGCCGCAGCACTCGCGGTGCCCAGCGTGCCGCGCGCCAGGTTCCAGGCCGCAGGCAAAAGCCCCATATCCACCAGTGGGTCGAAGGCCCGGCCGTAGGCACGCGCGGCACCGGTATCGGCGATCTTGAGGATCGCCATCGTCAAGAACAGGATACATATCCCGACGCGGGCTGCCCCACCGGCCGGCCCACGCAGGAACGATAGGCCCGCCACCACGGCGAGCACGATCACGGGCACCGCGAATACGGTCGTGCCCGGCCCGGCGGGGGCCAGGGCCAGCCCGGCCAGCAGGGACACGGCGACAACGCTGCGGATGATCACAAACGACGAATCGCGCATCATGCGAAAGCCCTATGGTTGTTGAGGTTCTGCACCCGCTCGTGTTGTCGCATCCGGTCATCCGTTTTGTCGTCACGGCCGGCCTGATCGCCGGGCTGTGGTGGGTTGTGGATATCGCGCGCGTGGGCCGGCTCGTGGCGGATCTGCGCTGGCCCTGGGTGGGCGCTGGCCTGGCCCTGGTGCAGGCCCAGATCGTGCTGTCCGCGCTGCGCTGGCGTGTGACGGCCGCGCGCCTGGGCGAGCCGCTTTCTCACCGCCGCGCGATCGGTGAATATTATCTGGCCTCGCTGTTGAACCAGATCCTGCCGGGCGGTGTGGCCGGCGACGTGATCCGTGCCGGGCGCGGCGCCGGCGACCGGGCACAGAGCGGCTGGCAGGCCGGGGCGGCGGCCATCGTGCTCGAGCGTCTGGCGGGTCAGGTGATGTTGTTCGTCGTGGCCGGCGTAGGTCTTGTCGCCTCGGCCGTGGCGGGCGAGACGCTCTTGCCGGCGGCCCGGGCCGGCTGGCTCGCGGTGGCCGGCCTGTTGGCGGCGCTGGCGGCTCTGGCCGGACTGGTCGGGCGCTGGGCCGCCGGGCGCCGGTATCTGGCGCGTATTGGGCGAGCGGTGGGTCGTGCCTGGCTGGCACGCGACGTCATAGGCCAGCAGCTTGTCCTGTCGGGGCTTATCGTTACCGCTTATCTCACAGCGTTTGCCGCAGCCTCGGCGGCCATCGGCGCGCCGCTTGGCCTGTTCGCGGTGTGGGTGCTGGTGCCGGCCACGCTGTTGACCATGCTCTTGCCGGTGTCGATCGCCGGTTGGGGCCTGCGCGAGGCCGCCGCGGCTGCGCTCTGGCCGCTGGCCGGAGCCACGGCGGCCGACGGTGTGGCGGCCAGTATCGTCTACGGCGTGATCAGCCTGGTCGGCGCCGCGCCGGGGCTTGTGGTCTGGTGGCGCCGGCCGAGCGGGCCGGCTCAAGCGGTTTCTCGCCGGGCATAGATATCGATGCCGCCGGCGTCCCGGGCCAGGTTCTGGATCTCCTGACGCATGGCGGCCGCCCCGCACCAGCTCGCCCGAGCCCAGCGGTGCTGCTCGCCGATGACCCAGTTATAGACATAGTCATCGGCCAGCGCCTCGAGCCGGTCGATACAGGCTAGGCCGACGTCGCGCGCGGCCGGCAGGCACTCGAAGGCCAGGGCGTCTAGCGGCCGGTCCAGGCCGGCCAGAATATCGGCCTCTAGCCCCTCGACGTCGATCTTGCAGAAGGCGGGCTCGCCGTATTGCACGATCAGCGCGGCCAGGGTCGTTTGATCCACCGTGACCTGCGCGGGCCAGCGCACATGAGAAAAGCCCGGGCGCTCGCTCACCTGATCGGCCCAGGCGCGGCTGGCGGTGGTGACGGTCGGATGTCGGGCCGAGACATGCAGCGTGCTGCGGCCGGGGCGTGCCCCCACGGCGCGTGAGTCCAGCCGGATACGATCGTCGATGACGCAGCGCGTCAGAAAATCGGCGAACATCGGCTGCGGTTCGATGGCCACGACGCGGGCGCCGGCGCGAGCCATGGCCCGGCTGCGATGGCCGACGTGGGCGCCGATATCGAACACCAGCGTGCCGGGGGCGATCAGCCGGTCACAGAACCGTCGCAGCGCGATCGTGCGCCAGGGCTGGCCGTAATACACGATCAACGAGCGCCAGAGCCCCAGCCGAGCCGTGTAGGACAGGCCGTGCCCCGCGCCGAGTCGCCAGAGCGCGGCCCAATCGGCGATAAACGAGGCCGTCAGCGCGATCAGTGCCGCGCCGCCCAGGGCGGTGGCCAGGGCCGCATCGACGATCGGCGCCAGACAGACGACCAGCACGATGCCCTGCACGCCGCAGACCACGCGTCGCCGCTGGCTGGGGGGCAGCTCGCCCACGGCCAGGCGCGGCACCGCCAGGCGCGTGGCACCAAAGACATAGCGCAGCCCGCCCAGGGCCAGCACCCAGACGCCCATCTTGTCGGTAGCCCACAGCAAGCCGGCCAATAGCGCGATCAACAGCGCGTCGATCTCCATATCGAAACGCGCGCCAAAGCGCGACGTGGTGCCGGCCCGGCGAGCGACTGGCCCGTCGAGGGCATCGAGGGTGAGGGCAGTGGCCGCCACGGCCGTGGCCAGCCAGGCCAGCGCAGGGGTAGCGGCCACGATATCGGCCTCGACGATCAGCGTGCCCAACAGGGCGGCCAGGCCGGCGCGCAGCGTGGTCAGCGTGTTGGCCAGGCCAAAACGCGGGTAGGGATGGGCCGGCAGGGCGGCCACCACGCCCGCGGCCAGGCCGGCAAAGACCAGCGGGGCCACCCAGGCGCTCCACGGCCCGGCCGCGCCCATCTGCGCCAGTCCGGCGGTGGCCGCGCCCAGCAGAGCCACAACCGCGGCGATGACCAGCCAGGCATCGCGCGCCGAGCGTCGCGGCCCGGCACACGTCAGCGCCCGGCCGGTCATGGTCTGGCGCCGCGGCGCAGAGCAGGTTCAATCATTGGCATACGCACAGACACAAAAACGAAACCTATCCATGATAAGTCACCGACTGTTTTTTAGAGGCAGGCCGCTCGGCGCGCCGGCCCAACGCAGACAAAGAAAAACCCCCGCCACCGAGTGGCGAGGGTTTGGGCTGGCAGCGCCCGGCGTGGGCGATCAGGCCTCGGGCTCGTAGCCCAGGTTCGGCCCCAGCCATTTTTCGGCCACGGCTTCTTCCCAGCCCTTGCGCTCGGCGTAGTCGCGGACCTGGTCCTTGGCTACGCGGCCAACCACGAAATAACGTGATTCCGGGTGGCTGAAGTACCAGCCGGATACCGCTGCCCCCGGCCACATGGCCCGCGATTCGGTCAGCTTGATGCCGGTGTTGGCCTCGGCGTCGACCATGTCCCAGAGCGTGTCCTTGCCGGTGTGCTCGGGGCAGGCCGGATAACCGGGCGCCGGGCGGATGCCGTTGTATTTCTCGGCGATCAGATCGTCGTTGGACAGCTGCTCGTCGACATCGTGGCCCCAGATCTCGGTGCGCACGTGTTTGTGCATCCACTCGGCGAACGATTCGGCCAGCCGGTCGGCCAGGGCCTCGACCATGATGGCGTTGTAGTCATCGTTATTGGCCTTGAACTCCTCGACCTTCTCGTTGGAGCCCAGCCCCGCGGTGACGGCAAAACAGCCGATCCAGTCGTCCTTGCCGGAGTCGGCGGGGGCGACGAAGTCGGACAACGACCGGTTGGGCACGCCTTCGCGGTGCTCGGCCTGCTGGCGCAGCTGGTGGACCACCGAGACGACTTCGCTGCGGTCATCCGAGAGCACTTCGATATCGTCGAGGTTGTCGGCCGTACGAGCCGGGCAGATGCCGACCACCGCCCGCGCGGTCAGCCATTTCTCATCGACGATCTGTTTGAGCATGGCCTGGGCGTCATCGTAGAGCTTGCGCGCTTCCTTGCCCTTGTTCGGATCGTTGAGGATGTCGGGATAGCGGCCCTTCATCTCCCAGGACAAGAAAAATGGCGTCCAGTCGATGGTGTCGATGAGCTCGTCGATCGGGAAATCGTCGAAGACATACATGCCCGAGACGGCATCGTCGCCAGCGTCTTTTCCGACGTGCGGCAGCGGCTGGCGCTTGGCATAGGCGGTCTCGACGGGCAGCTTGGGCGCCGGCGGCGTGTAAGCCTCCCAGTCCAGCTGTACGCGGTTGGCCCGTGCGTCTTCCAGCGTGAGGAACTTGGTCTGGCGCTTGGCGGCGTGGCGCTCACGCATCTTGTCGTAGTCTTCCTTGAGCTCGGCGACAAGCTTTTCGCGCGCCTCTGCGTTGACCATCTTGGAGGCCACGGGCACCGAGCGCGAGGCGTCCTTGACCCACATCACCGCGCCGTCGTACGCCGGGTCGATCTTGACCGCGGTGTGGGCGCGAGACGTGGTCGCACCGCCCACCAGCAGCGGCGTGGTCATGCCGCGGCGCTGCATCTCGGAGGCCACGTTGACCATTTCGTCCAACGAGGGGGTAATCAGCCCGGACAGGCCGATGACATCGGCTTCGTGTTTCTCGGCCGCATCCAGAATATCGTTCATGGGCTGCATCACGCCCAGGTCGATGACCTCGAAGTTGTTGCACTGCAACACCACCGAGACGATGTTCTTGCCGATGTCGTGTACGTCCCCCTTCACGGTGGCCATGATGATGGTGCCGTTGTTCTTGGAGGCATCACCCGACTTGGCTTTCTCTTCCTCGATGTAAGGGATGAGATGGGCCACGGCTTTTTTCATCACGCGGGCGGATTTCACGACCTGCGGCAGAAACATCTTGCCCTCGCCGAACAGGTCGCCCACCACGTTCATGCCGTCCATGAGCGGGCCTTCGATCACCTCCAGCGGCTTGTCGGCCTTCTGGCGAGCTTCTTCGGTGTCCTCGACCGCGTAGGTGTCAATGCCCTTGACCAGGGCATGCTCGAGACGCTTGATGACGTCCCATTCGCGCCAGGCCAGATCTTCCTTGGAATCGGCCTTCTTGCCGCTGCCCTTGTATTGTTCGGCCAGCTCTAGCAGGCGCTCGGTGGCATCGTCCCGGCGGTTCAGGACCACGTCTTCGCAGGCCTCGCGCAGCTCTTCGGGGATGTCGTCGTAGACCTCCAGCTGGCCGGCGTTGACGATGGCCATGTCCAGCCCCGCCGGGATGGCGTGGTAGAGAAACACCGAGTGCATGGCCTGGCGCACGCGCTCGTTGCCACGGAACGAGAACGACACGTTGGACAGCCCGCCCGAGACATGCACGTGCGGCATGGCTTCGCGCACGCGGCGTGTAGCCTCGATGAAATCCACGCCGTAGTTGTTGTGCTCTTCGATGCCGGTGGCGATGGCAAAGATGTTCAAGTCGAAGATGATGTCTTCGGGCGGGAAGTCGAGCTTTTCGGTGAGCAGCTTGTAGGCCCGCTCGGCGATTTCTACCCGCTCGTCTTCGTTATCGGCCTGGCCTTCTTCGTCGAAGGCCATGACCACGACGGCCGCGCCATAGTCCAGACAGGCCTGGGCCTTGTCCAGAAACGCTTCTTCACCTTCCTTGAGCGAGATGGAGTTGACCATCCCCTTGCCCTGGATGCACTGCAGGCCGGCCTCGATCACCTCCCATTTGGAGGAATCAACCATGATCGGGACCTTGGCGATGTCCGGCTCGCCGGCGATGAGGTTCAAGAACTTCCGCATCGCCATCTCGGAGTCCAGCATCCCCTCGTCCATGTTGACGTCGATGACCTGGGCGCCGTTTTCGACCTGCTTGCGCGCCACGTCGAGGGCCGTGTCGTAGTCCTCTTCCTTGATCAAACGCATGAAGCGCTTGGACCCGGTGACGTTGGTCCGCTCGCCGATGTTGATGAAATTCGCTGCTGATGCCATAGAACTTTTTTATCCGCAGATTACGCAGATTTCACAGATTCAAGACAAAAATGAAGACGGTGTGTCAGATCGAATAAATCGGCGATGTTGCAAGCTCGATTGTCCGAAATTGATCAGCAAACCACGGCTGATATCACTCGCCTTCAAGTAATTGATGATTTGGGCTTGTTCGCGAGTCGTGAGCGCGTCGAGTGCTTTAAGTTCAACGATAACTGACTCAAAAGCAATAAAGTCCGGCCTGTAACAGCTGCTCAGCGAATAGCCCTTGTAACTGATAACTATCGCAGGTTCACGCTGATACGCGATGCCGCGCTCTGAGAACTCGATTGCCAGAGCCTCTTGATAGACGGACTCCAAGAAGCCGCTGCCAAGGACACGATGAACGTCCATGGCAGCGCCGATGATGGCGTAAGTCTCTGGGTCGCGCTCTTCCACACTTTTAATCTGCGCAATCTGTGAAATCTGCGGATAGTTGGTGCTTTATGCGGTTTCCTCGTTTGCCTCTGCCCCCGCCGCCGTAAACGGCTCCAGGCCGGACAGGCGCATGACGCGAGCCACGTCGGGGCGCTGGCGCGGGGTCTTGCCGGCCACGGCCTGGGCGATGGCGCCGATATGCTCGGGCGTGGAGCCACAGCAGCCGCCGGCCATGTTGAGCAGGCCGGACTCGGCCCATTCGCCGATATGCTCGGCCATTTCGTCGGGCTGCAGGTCGTATTCGCCGAACTCGTTGGGCAGGCCGGCGTTGGGATAGGCATGGACATAACAGGGCGCGATGCGCGACATCTCGGAGACGTACTGGCGCAGGGCATCCGGGCCCAGCGCGCAGTTCAGGCCCATGGTCAGCGGTCGGGCGTGCGCAACCGAGTTATAGAATGCTTCGGTGGTCTGGCCCGACAGGGTACGCCCCGAGGCATCCGTGATCGTGCCCGAGATCATCAGCGGAATCAGCTGGTCACGCTCGCGCATGAGCCGGCGCACGGCATAGATCGCCGCCTTGGCGTTCAAGGTGTCGAAGATGGTTTCCAGCAGGATGATATCGACCCCGCCTTCCAGCAGGGCACGCGCTGCCGCGCCATAGGCCTCGGCCAGCTCGTTGAAATCGGTGTTGCGCTTGCCGGGATCGTTGACATCCGGCGAGATCGAGGCGGTCTTGTTGGTCGGCCCGATCACGCCGGCCACGAACATCGGATGCGACTCGGTTTCGAATTCCTCGGCCACTTCGCGCGCCAGGCGTGCCGCCTCGACGTTCAGCTCATCGGCCAGGTCTTCCATGTGGTAGTCGGCCTGGGCGATGGTGGTCGAGGAAAACGTATTGGTGGTGATGATCTGGGCGCCCTGCCGGGCATAGTCGCGATGAATGCCCTGGATCAGTTCCGGCGCAGTGAGCGTCAACAGATCGTTGTTGCCGGACAGATCCGAGGCCCAGTCGGCGAAACGCTGGCCGCGATACTCGGCCTCGGAAGGGCCGTGGTTCTGGATCATGGTGCCCATGGCGCCGTCGATGACCAGGATCTGGTCGACCAGGACGCGCTCGATGTCCGCAAGCGAGTATTTCATTCGACGTTGTCCCGTACGAGTCCCTCAAATTAGGCACCGAGTATATCCGCTTATCCGGATAAGCGAAAATAATCGGCCGATTGTTGACCGCATAAGCGAGTGCCCGGTCGTCCATGACCACGGTTGGCGACCGATCACCGGCGGTTTGCACGGCCCGCCCCGGGCGCCTACGATGCCATGTGTCGTCGGTGCCTCCGCGTTCGCGCGGGGGGTAAACGGGAAGTCGGTGCGTCGCAAATGCGACAAGGCCGACGCTGCCTCCGCAACGGTAAGCAGGCTGATGCGCTATCGCGCAGCGGTCGTATCGATCTGCCACTGCTGTGTGTCACACGGCGGGAAGGCCGATACCTGCATCGGGTGCAATTCGCCGGATGCGGTCTGCAAGTCCGGATACCGGCCGGCGACGGGTGCCCGGCAACGGGTCGGATTACGGGCCGCGGACGGGCGTGCCCGCCACCGAGATGACAACATGAAACGACACATCACGGCCGGACTCGGCCTCGGCCTGGCGGCTACCACGGGCAGCACGTGGGCCGCGCCGGCTGCACCGTCGCCGTCCGCCGCCGACCTGGGCAACGTCACGGTCACGGCCACGCGCGGGGCTCAGCCGACGTCCGAGACGCTGGCCGCGACCTCGGTCATCACCCGCGCCGATATCGTGCGCCAGCAGGCCAACAGTCTGGCCGACTTGCTCGTCGATACGCCCAGCATCACCCAGACCAACAACGGCGGGCTGGGCAAGCAGACCAATATCAACCTGCGCGGCACCGACAGCGACCAGGTGCTGGTGCTGGTCGATGGCGTACGCTATGGCTCAGCCAGTGCCGGACTGGCCGCACTTGCCGATTTTCCGGTATCCCAGATCGAGCGCATCGAAATCGTGCGCGGGCCGCGCTCGTCGCTCTACGGGGCCGACGCCGTGGGCGGGGTGATCCAGATCTTTACCCGCGACGGCGAGGGCATTGCGCCGGGCGCCGTGGCCACGCCCTATGGCTCGGTCTCGGCCGGTACCTACAAGACCTATGAGGGCAATGTCGGCGTACAGGGCGCGACCGAGCGCAGCCATTACAACGTCAGCGTCTCCGGGCTGACCAGCGACGGCTTCGATGCCTGTACCGGCCGGCCGTTCTCGGCGCCCGGCGGCGGGGCCGGCTGTTTTGCCGACCAGCCCGACGACGACGGCTATAACCGCGTGGCCGGCTCGGCCCGCGGCGGCTATCGCTTTGATAACGGCTGGCAGCTGTCGGGCCATTATCTGCGCGCCGACGGCGACAACGAATACGACGGCACGACCACCGACCAGTCGGATTCGGTGCAAGAAGTCTATGGCCTCGATATCGATGCGCCGCTGACCGATTTCTGGGATGCGAGTGTATCGCTGGCCCGCAGCCGGGACCTGTCCAGCAACTATCTGGGTGATCGCTTTGCCAGCCGCTTCGATACCCGGCGCGATACCGTCAGCTTCCAGAACGATTTCCGGCTGGCCGCCGGGCAAAGCGCCACGCTGGGCGTGGATCATCGCCAGGACGAGGTCACCTCGACCGTCGATTTCAAGGAAAACAAGCGCGCCAATACCGGCGTATTCGGCCAGTACCAGGGCCGCTACGGGCGCCACGCTGTGCAGCTGGCCGCTCGAGGCGACGACAACCAGGCCTATGGCAGCAACGTCACCGGCTCGGCCACCTACGGCTACGACATCGACGACGTATATACCGTCACCGCCTCTTACGGCAACGCCTTCAACGCGCCCACGTTCAACGATCTGTATTACCCCGACCCCGAGCCGACCGAGTTCAACCCGGACCCGGCGCCGGCCTCCAACCCCGATCTGGAACCGGAAGAATCGCGCACGGCTGAGCTGGGTCTGAAGGCGCGCCCGGCTTGGGGGCGCTGGTCGGTGCATGTGTACGAGACCCGCATCGACGACGAAATCGTGCTGGACGCCGATTTCACGCCGCAGAACGTGAATGCCGTGCGCATCCGCGGCATCGAGGGGGAGACCACGGCCTATGTCGGGCGCTGGCGTCTGCACTCGGCGGCCCACTGGCTGGAGGCCAAGAACGAATCCGACGGTGCCAACGCCGGCAACGACCTGGCCCGGCGGCCGCAGTACGCCGCCTCGCTGGCCGTGGACCGGGATCTGTTCGCCCGTTTTGCTGCCGGGGCCACGGCTCGCATGGTCGGCAGCCGCTACAACGACCTGGAAAACCAGAACGAGCTGGGCGGCTATGCGCTGTTCGGCCTGCGCGGGGCCATGGATCTGACGTCAGACTGGCAGGTACGCGCCAAGATCGACAATCTGTTCGATCGCGACTACCAGACCGTGGCCTTCTATAACCAGCCCGGGCGCGTGGCCATGCTGACCCTGCGCTATGCGCCAGAGAGGTTCTAGGGCGTGTCGTCATGAGATATGACGTCGCATTGCCCGCGCCGGGCGTGTCAGGCAAGGCGCGGGCCGCCGGGCGTGGCGAGCACGGTCGAGGCCCGACAGCTGCATGGCGCGTCCGGCGCGAGCACCCCTAAATATAATGATGGGTCGGCGGCCAAGCCCCGGCAATCCTGCGCCATAGTTGATTTTTAAGGGCTCGCTTACGTGGAACGACCACGCAACGCTCGCGATGCCTTGTCTTGCCGCGTCTTGGCAGCCGATACACTGTCTTACCTTGTGATGACATGCCCTAGTTGTCGATATCCGCCACACCCAAAATCCGGCGGGCTGGCCCGGTCGACTCGGGCCGGGCGGCCCGGCCGCCGCGATAATCGCTCGGTGTCATGCCCACGAAGGCTTTGAAGCTGCGACAGAAGTGGCTCGAACTGCGAAAACCCAGGTCGTGACAGATCTGGGTGATCGACAGCGCGCTGTGTCGCAGCTGTCGACAGGCCCATTCCATGCGCAGTGTCTGTTGATACTGGCACGGCGTGCTGCCGAACTCGCGCCTGAACTGGCGATAGAGCTGGGCCCGGCTCATGCAGGCCATGCGCGCCAGTCGATCGCCGTCCAGCGGGCTGGCCAGATTCTCCGCGATCCAGTCGACAACCGATGACAGCCCGTGATGACGGCGCTCGCCCTCGGGGCGATGCTCGCCGAGCAGCAGCTCGCGTGTCCGGGTACGCATCATGCGCACGATCAACTCCTCCAGTGCGAGGTCGATCAACGTGTCGCGGTCCGGATCGTCATCCTGGAACAGCGCCAGCACACGTTCGAGCAGGGCCTGGGTCTGGGCGCTGTGGGCGACATGCAGCATGGGCATGGCACAGCCGGGCGTAGGCTGTCGTGCCTCGGCCAGCGTATCCGGGCCGGCGTTCGATGGCTCGTCGTGTAGTCGCTCGGTGACCCGGCTGATCTGGTCTCGGGCGATCTCGATGGCCAGACAGGTGGTTGGCCGGTCGGGCCGTGCATCGGGGAAATCGATATAGACCGGTGCCCCCGGGGCGATGACGAACGACTCGTAGGGCAGGAATTCACAGTCGTCGATCGACTTGCTGTGCATCACCTTGCGGCCGGTGATCATGCCGCAATAGAGCAGATGCTCCGATGACAACGGCACGCGCGAGGCAGGCTCGTAGGTGTCATAGATCGATAGCTGGGCATTCCGGCCGGCAATGGACACCCGGTTTTCGACGAGCTGGGTGGGGTGGCACCGGGCCTTGTGCATGAGATCGGGCGTCATCGAGAAGACCTGTGTCAAGGCGCCGGTTGAGACTGCCGGACAATCGATTGCGATTTTCGGTCAAGTCAGCCGTCGCGTGGTCGAGCTATGGTCGATATCAACGAAGTATTCATCTAGTCCGATCAGAAAGCCCGATCACAGCGAGGAGACACAATTATGCTTTATGCGCATCCCGGCCAGGACGGGGCGATCGTCGCCTTCGCCGAACGTTACGACAACTACATCGACGGGCAATGGCAGCCGCCGGCCGACGGCCGTTATCTGGAAAACCCGACGCCGGTCACCGGTGCCGTGTTCTGTGAGGTGCCGCGCTCGAGCGCCGAGGACATCGACCGGGCCGTGCAGGCCGCGCGCCGTGCCGCGCCGGGCTGGGCCTCGACCTCGCCGGCCGATCGTTCCCGCGTCCTGCTGAAAATCGCTGATCGCATCGAGGCCAATCTGGAAACTCTGGCCGTGGCCGAGACCTGGGACAACGGTAAGGCCGTGCGCGAGTCCCTGGCCGCTGATGTGCCGTTGATGGTGGATCATTTCCGGTATTTCGCCGGCTGTATCCGCAGCCAGGAAGGCGGCATCTCGGAGATCGATGATCAGACCGTGGCCTATCACACGCATGAGCCTTATGGCGTGGTCGGCCAGATCATTCCGTGGAACTTCCCGATGCTCATGGCAACCTGGAAGCTCGCCCCGGCGCTGGCGGCCGGCAACTGTTGTGTGCTCAAGCCCGCCGAGCAGACCCCGGCCTCCATCTGCAAGCTGATGGAGCTGATCGGCGATCTGCTGCCGGCCGGCACGGTCAACATCGTGCATGGGCTGGGTCATGAAGCCGGCGCCGCGCTGGCCGAGCACGAGGGTATCGCCAAACTGGCCTTCACCGGCTCGACGCCGGTCGGCAGCCAGATCATGGCCAATGCCGCCAAGCGCATCATCCCGGTCACGCTTGAGCTGGGCGGCAAGTCGCCGAATCTGTATTTCTCGGACGTGTTCGAGCGCGGCGAGTCGTTCATCGACAAATGCGTGGAAGGGATGATGATGACCTTCCTCAATCAGGGGGAGGTCTGTACCTGTCCCTCGCGCGTGCTGATCCAGGAAGACATCTACGAGCCACTGATCGAGCGGGCCGTGGATCGTGCCAAAGGCCTGGTCCAGGGCGATCCGTTGAACACCGATACCCAGATCGGTGCCCAGGTTTCTCGTGAGCAGTTCGACAAGATCCTGTCCTACATGGATATCGGCCGCGACGAAGGGGCCGAACTGCTGCTGGGCGGCGGCAAGGCCGCGGTCGGCAGCGATCTCGCCGGCGGATTCTATGTCCAGCCGACCATGTTCAAGGGCCAAAACGAGATGCAGATCTTCCAGGAGGAGATCTTCGGCCCGACCCAGTCGGTGACCACGTTCCGCGACGAGGCCCATGCCATCGAGATCGCCAACCACACCGAGTTCGGCCTCGGGGCCGGGCTGTGGACGGGCGACATCAATCGGGCTCATCGGGTCGGTCGGGCAATCGAGGCCGGGCGTGTCTGGGTCAACTGTTATCACCAGTATCCCGCCCATGCCGCATTCGGCGGCTACAAGCGCTCCGGCATCGGCCGCGAGACCCACAAGGAAGCACTCGAGCACTATCAGCAGACCAAATGTCGTCTGGTTTCTTACGCCGACGAACCGATGGGCCTGTTCTGAGCGGCCTGAAGACGCATTCCGGCCGGCGTCGCCGCACGCGATGTCGGCGTTCCCGGCCATATCGGAGGAGATATGCTGGACAAGACCGATAACACGACCCAGTCCACGGCTGGTGACCAGCCGGCCACGAAACGACACAAGCGCTTCGAGGCACTGGAAAAACGCGACGTCAACCAGGACGGCTTCGTCAAGGAATGGCCAGAGGTCGGGTTGATCGCCATGGGCAGCCCGAACGACCCGGCGCCCGCGATCCGCATCGAGAACGGCGAGATCGTCGGCATGGACGGCGTGGATCGCGCGGATTTCGATCTGGTCGATGAATTCGTCGCCCGGACCGCCATCGATGCCTCGGTAGCCGAACAGATGATGGCCATGGATGCCACCGAGATCGCACGCAAGATCGTGGACATCAATGTCTCGCGGGCCGAGGTGCAGAAGATCTTCACCGGCCTCACGCCAGCCAAGATCGCCGCGGTCATGGACGAGATGAACGTGGTCGAGATGATGATGGGCCTGCAGAAGATGCGCGCTCGGCGCACGCCCTCGACCCAGGGCCATGTCACCAACGTCAAGGACAACCCGGTGCTCATGGCCGCCGATGCGGCCGAGGCCGGGCTCTATGACTACTCCGAGATCGAGACCACGGTCGGCATGATCCGTTATGCCCCGTTCAACGCGCTGGCGTTGCTGGTCGGCGGCCAGACCGGACGCGGCGGCATCATCTCGCAGGATGCCGTGGAGGAGGCCATGGAGCTGCAGCTTGGCCTGCGCGGGCTGACGACCTATGCCGAGACGGTCTCGGTCTATGGCACCGAGGACGCCTTCCGCGACGGCGATGACACGCCCTGGTCCAAGGCGCTGCTGGCCTCGGCCTATGCCTCGCGCGGGATCAAGATGCGCTTCACCTCCGGTACCGGCGCCGAGGTCCAGATGGCTTCTGCCCAGGGCAAGTCGATGCTCTATCTGGAGATCAAGTGCGTCATGCTCAGCAAGGGCGTGGGCGTGCAGGGCCTGCAGAACGGCTCGATCAGCTGTATCGGCGTGCCGGCCTCGGTGCCCGGCGGTATCCGCGCGGTGCTGGCCGAGAATCTGGTCACCACCTGTCTGGACCTGGAAGTGGCCTCGGGCAACGACCAGTCGTTCTCGCACTCGCCGTTCCGGCGCACTGCGCGCACGCTCATGCAGATGTTGCCGGGCACCGATCTGATCTTCTCCGGCTATGCCACGGTGCCCAACTACGACGACATGTTCGCCGGTTCCAACTTCGACTGCGACGACAACGACGATTACCTGATGATCTCGCGGGATCTCAAGGTCGACGGCGGCATCGTCCCGGTCAGCGAGTCCGATGCGATCGCCGCGCGCAACAAGGCCGCTCGGGCCTTGCAGGCGGTGTTCGAGGAGCTGGGGCTGCCCCGGATCACCGATGAGGAGATCGAGGCCGCCACCTATGCCCACGGCAGCAAGGACATGCCCGACCGGGACACGGTCCAGGACACCAAGGCCGCCACGAAGATGATGGAGGACGGCATCACGGGCATGGATGTGGTCAAGGCACTCGGACGACGCGGTTTTACCGATGTCGCCTCGAACGTGCTGGAAATGCAGAAACAGCGTGTCTCGGGTGACTACCTGCACACCTCCGCGATCCTCAGCCGCGACTTCAAGACCATCGCCGCGGTCAATGATCTCAACGACTATCAGGGCCCGGGCACCGGCTATCGGCTGGACGGCGAGCGCTGGCAGAAGATCTCCGATGTGCGTCAGGCGCTCGGCCCGGAAGATATCTAAGGAGACATGGCCATGTCAGAACAGCTTGCCAGTCCGCCCGCCGTGGAAATGACGTTGACCGAGCGAGGGCCGGCCAAGACCGGCACGGCGCCCGACGAGGTCGTGATCGCGATTTCGCCAGCCTTCGGCGACCAGATGAAACGAAAGACCCTGCACGGGCTCGCACATGCAGCCGTCATCCGTGAGTTCTGTGCCGGCATCGAGGAGGAACAGGTCAAAGCCCGCATCGTGCGGGTCTGGCGCTCGGCCGACCTGGCGGCCATCGGTTTCGACGGCGCCAAGCTGAGCGGTTCGGGCATCTCGGTGGCCATCCAGTCGCGGGGCACGGCCCTGATTCATCAACGTGATCTGGTGCCGCTGGCACCGATGGAGCTGTTTCCGCAGGCGCCGAGCCTGGCGCTTTCGACGTTTCGTCATATCGGTAAGAACGCCGCCAAGTACGCCAAGGGCGATTCGCCCTCGCCGGTGCCCCAGGTCAACGACCCGATGGCCCGGCCCAAGTGGCAGGCCATCGCCTCGATCTATCACATCCGCGAGACCCAGTTCGTACGACAGGGCGAGAAAGCCGTTGAACTGGACGTGGAATTCCATACCTAGACGCGCCCGCGGAGGCCGATCGTCATGTCTGAAAAACTCGATTATCGAAGCGATTATCCGCTGTCGGAAAAACGCCCGGATCTGGTCAATACGGCCAAGGGCCGCCCGCTCGACGAGATCACGCTCGAGGCGGTGATGTCCGGCGAGATCGGCGCCGATGAAATGCGGGTCACCCCGGAGATTCTGGAATATCAGGCCCAGGTCGCCGAAAGCGTGGGCCGGCCCCAGCTGGCCGGCAATTTCCGGCGCGCGGCCGAACTGACTCGGGTCTCCGACGAGCGCATCATGGAAATCTACAACGCCATGCGGCCCAACGTCTCGACCCGGGAGGAGCTGCTGGCGATCGCCGACGAGCTGGAAAACGATTACCAGGCCAGCATCAATGCCTCGCTGGTCCGCGATGCGGTCGATGCCTATGAGCGGCGCGGGCGTCTGCGCCAGCCCGACACAGCCTGAGCGGCCGGGGCGAGACGACATGTCGCTCATCGCAGGCATCGATATCGGCAACTCCACGACCGAGGCGGCCATTGCCCGGGTCACCGACGGCCGACCCGAGTTCCTGGCCTCGGGCATGGCGTATACACAAGGCATCAAGGGCACGCTTGACAATATCCCGGCCATTATCGACGTGCTGGAACAGGCCACGGCCAAGGCCGGAGTGAACGTTGCCGATCTGGATCGTGTGCTGCTCAACGAAGCCACGCCGGTCATCGGCGACGTGGCCATGGAGACCGTAACCGAGACCGTGGTCACCGAATCCTCGATGGTCGGTCACAATCCCGATTCGCCCGGCGGGCGGGGCATCGGCGTCGGCCGCACGACCGCCATCGACGCCCTGGTGCAGAACGAGGCCTCGGCCGATGACGAGCCGATCATCGTCGTGGTGCCGGCCGATTACGATTTCGAGATCGCGGCCGGGATCATCCGGCGGGCGCTGGAGGCCGGCGTGCCGATCGTGGCCGGCATCGCCCAGAAGGACGACGGCGTGCTCATCGTCAATCGCCTGCCCGAGGCCTTGCCGTTCGTCGATGAGGTGGGGCGTATCGACAAGGTGCCGCTGGGCATGCTGGCCGCGGTCGAGGTCGCCCCGCAGGGCCATGCCGTGCGCGAGCTCAGCAATCCCTATGGCATCGCCACACTGTTCTCGTTGACGCCGGAAGAGACGGGTTTCGTCATCCCCATCGCCAAGGCGCTGGTGGGGCTGCGTTCGGCGGTCGTGGTGCGCACGCCGGCCGGCGATGTCACCAGCAAGCCCATCCCGGCCGGCACGATCGAGTTCGTGGGCGCGCATCAGCGGCTGTCCGTGGCGCTGGAGCAGGGCGCGGACGAGATCATGGAAACGCTGGGTCGGGTCGCCCCGATCCATGACGTACACGGCGAGGCCGGGACCAACGTCGGCGGCATGATCGAGCACGTGCGCCAGACCATGGCCGATCTGACCGAGAAACCGCTGGCCGAAGTCTTCATCAAGGACGTGCTGGCCGTCGATTGTCTGGTGCCCCAGAAGGTCGCCGGCGGCGTGGCCGATGAATTCTCGATCGAGACCGCGACCGGGCTGGCGATCATGGTCAACACCGACCGGCTGCTCATGACGCGCATCGCCGACACACTGGCCAGGCGGATCGACGTGCCGGTCGAGCTGGGCGGCATCGAGGCCAATTCGGCGATTTTGGGCGCGCTGACCACGCCGGGCATCGATTATCCGCTGGCCATCATCGACGGCGGCGCGGGCTCGGTCGACGGTGCGATCTGTCGGCGCGACAAACCGGTCGAACATGTCCATCTGGCCGGCGCCGGGCATATGACCACGCTGCTGATCAAGAACGAGCTTGGCCTGGCCAGCGTCGATGTGGCCGAGAAGATCAAGATCCACTCACTGGCCAAGGTCGAGAGCCTGTTCCATATCCGCCATGAAGACGGCGGCGTGCAGTTCTTCGAGACGCCACTGGACGCGACGCTGTTCGCTCGCATCGTCCTGCTGACCGACGACGGGCTGGTGCCCATCGACACCCGACACACCCTGGATCGCATCCGCGGCGTGCGGCGCGAGGCCAAGCAACGCGTGCTGGTGACCAACAGCCTGCGTGTGCTGCGCCGCATCGCCCCCGGCGGCAATATCCGACTGTTGGATTTCGTGGCCATCGTCGGGCGTTTCGGGCTGGATTTCGAGCTGCCCCAGATGCTGATGACCGAGCTTAGCCAGTACGGCATTGTCGTCGGCGTGGCCAATGTGCGTGGCGCCCTGGGCCCGACCAACGCCGTGGCCACCGGGCTGATCATCAACCACGGTCAGCAGGAGCGCCCCGCATGAGCGCCTCGGATGCCGACAAGCCTTCGATCGGCAGCGCCGAGGCCGGCGCACGGCCGGCCATTCATGTCGTACGGGCCAGCGGTGTCGATGACGCCTGTACCGGCCGGGTGGCCATCGGTGCCGAGGAGCTGGGTATACCCACGCGTGTGCTCATCGGCGAAGACACCGATGCTGTCGCGCTGGCCCATCACGGCGCGCGCACCTCGCGTCTCGGCGTGGGGGTCGGTCTGGCCGGCGACCGGATCGCGATTCACGAACGCCATATGCCCGCCGAGCAGGCAGTGATCGTGTGCGATGTCTCGAACGATCCAATGGGACAGCGTCCCGGGCATCGACGCGCCGGTGAGAACGCGGCTCGTCTTGTCGTCGGTCGGCCATTGCGGCTGGACGATATTGCGGCCGGCAACGACACGGGCTGAGGTACAACGCCGGTTTTTCGAGGCTTCGATACAACGAAACAGACGAAAGGAGAATCCATCATGAGCCACCCCGTGCCCCGAGAAACCATCACCCTCGACGAGGTGAAGCAAGTCATCGAAGCGGCCGAAGCCAAGGCCCGCGAGATCGGCCAGCCCATGGACATCGCCGTCACCGACGCCGGCGGTCACCTGAAATCCCATGTGCGCATGGACGGCGCGCTGATCGCCAGCATCAGCATCTCGATCAACAAGGCCTATACCGCCATCGCCTTCCAGCAGGAAACCGCCAACCTGCAGGACGTGACTTGTTCGGGCGGCGACCTGCATGGCTTGAGCGACGCGCACGGGGGTAGACTGGTGGTTTTTCCGGGGGGCATCCCCCTGATTCGCGACAACGAGATCATCGGCGCGATCGGTGTCAGCAGCGGCACCATCCAGCAGGATCAGGATGTGGCCGCGGCCGGCGCGGCCGCGATCTGAGCGCTCTACATGATCGTTTGTCATATCACGACCGGAACAAGGCTATGAGCGATACAAAGAACGACGCCCGCCACAAGGCGGCCATGCAGAAACAGAAAGAAAAAGTGGATTCGGCCATCGCCGCGGCCGACACCGAGCGTGGCGTGTTCGTCTTCATTACCGGCAAAGGCAAGGGCAAGTCGTCCTCGGCCTTTGGCATGGTCATGCGCGCCCTGGGCCACGGTCAGAAGGTGGGCGTGGTGCAGTTCATCAAGGGCGTGCAGCTGTCCGGCGAAGAGCTTTATATCCGTGATCACTGCCCGCAGGTCACCTTCTATCAGATGGGCACGGGTTTCACATGGAACACTCAGGATCGCACGGGCGATATCGAGGCGGCCGAGCGCACCTGGGCCCAGGTCGAGCCAATGCTGGCCGACGACAGTTATGACCTGGTCGTCATCGACGAGCTGACCTACATGCTGGGTTACAAATATCTCGACGACGACCGCGTGCTACAGGCGATCGCCAACCGCCCGGTCGAGCAGTCCGTGGTCGTCACCGGCCGCGGCGGCGGCTCGGCCCTGCGCGAGGCGGCCGACACCGTCTCCGAGGTCGACAACGTAAAACACGCGTTCAAAGCCGGCATCAAGGCGCGGGCCGGAGTGGATTACTAGCAATTATCGGTTCGTCGATTCACAAGCAAAAAGACAGGAAGACAATCCACAGATTACGCAGATGGCGCAGATTTGTGAGTGGATGTGGCAGGGCAAGCGTTGTCGTGCCTCACACACAGATCTTCGTTTTAAGCGTCTGATGGGATTTGTCTTTTAATCTGCGAAATCTGCGGATGGCTGTCTGTATTCGTTTTTGTGTTCACTGAATATCTAGCCCAGAGCCCGATCGTCAAACTTTTTCATCTGCGGCCATCGGCGGCCATTTGCGGACACGCCTTCAAGGAACGAAGCCTCTCGTGCCAGCCAGAACGCTCATGATCCAGGGCACGACCTCGGATGCCGGCAAGTCGACGCTGGTGGCGGGGTTGTGTCGGGCGCTGGCGCGGCGCGGGGTAGCGGTGGCCCCGTTCAAGCCCCAGAACATGGCACTCAACAGCGCGGTAACCGTCGACGGCGGGGAAATCGGGCGTTCCCAATACCTCCAGGCCCAGGCCGCACGCGTAGTCGCTACGACCGATCTAAACCCGGTGCTTCTGAAGCCGTCCAGCGATATCGGTGCCCAGGTCATCGTCCACGGCCATGCCGTGGCCGCCATGAACGCCGGCGACTATCACCATTACAAGACACAGGCGCTGGCTGCCGTGCTCGAATCGCATGCTCGGCTGGTGGCCGGCTATGAGCGGGTGCTGGTCGAGGGCGCCGGCAGCCCGGCCGAGATCAACCTGCGCGAGGGCGATATCGCCAATATGGGGTTTGCCGAGGCCGCGGACTGCCCGGTGGTGCTGGTCGCCGATATCGACAAGGGCGGGGTGTTTGCCCAGCTCGTGGGCACGCTGGCGCTGCTGTCCGAGACCGAGGCCGCCCGGGTAGCCGGGTTCGTCATCAACCGCTTTCGCGGCGATATCGCGCTCTTGCAGCCGGGCCTGGATTGGCTGGAGGCTTATACCGGCAAGCCGGTGCTGGGCGTGTTGCCGTATCTGACCGGCCTGCATCTGGACGCCGAAGACGCGATCGCCACCGGCCAGGCCGCACGCGAGGCGGCCTTGGTCGTCCAGGTGCCGGTGACGCCGCGGATCAGCAACCATACCGATTTCGACGCCCTGCGCGCCCACGACAAGGTGGATCTACAGTTTGTTGGCCCGGGCATGACACCCGGCCCGGCCGATCTCATCGTGCTGGCCGGTTCCAAGAACACCCGCGCCGACTGCGACTGGCTGCGCGAGGCCGGCTGGGTCGCCCGCATCAAGCGCCATCTGCGTTATGGCGGCAAGGTGCTGGGCATCTGTGGCGGTTATCAGATGCTGGGCCAGACCGTTGCCGATCCCGACGGCATCGAGGACACACCGGGCACGACTGCCGGTCTGGCCCTGTTCGATCTGAGCACGCGCCTGGACGCGACCAAGCATCTACAGAACGTCACCGGCGAGGTGGCCACCGGCGGCGCCGTGGCCGGTTATCGGATTCATTGTGGGGTGACCACGGGTGTCGATCTGGGGCGTCCCTTTCTCAATCTGGCCGACGGGCCCGATGGGGCCATTTCGGCTGACGGCCAGGTAGCCGGTACCTATCTCCACGGCCTGTTCGATACCGGATCCGGCTGTGATGCAGTGCTGGCCTGGGCCGGTTTGGCCGACGCCGGCTCGCTCGACCAGGACACCCGACGGGAGGCCAGCCTGGAGCGCTTGGCCGATGCGGTCGAGGCTGCTATCGACCTGGCCGCGCTGCCGTGAAGCCGGGCCTGCTATTCGCCAGCCTATCGGCAGCGCTAATCGCGTCGTTCATCGCCGAACTCGCACTGGGCCCGGTGGCGATCGCGCCCGGCCAGGTGCTGGCTGCTCTCTGGCCGGCCCGGGACACGAACGGCTCGGCACAGGTCATCGTCACCGCGATCCGCCTGCCACGAGCGGTGCTGGCTATGCTCGTGGGGGCGATTCTCGCGGTGTCCGGGGCGGCCATGCAGGGCCTGTTTCGTAACCCGCTGGCGGACCCGTCGCTGATCGGCGTCACGGCCGGTGCGTCGCTGGGGGCCAGCCTGGCGATCGTGTTCGGCGGGGCGCTGGCGGGCATGGCCGGGCTGACCGTGGTTTCTATCGGTGCGTTCCTGGGGGCGGCCGGGGCCGTGCTGCTGGTCTATACCCTGGCCACGCGCGAGCTTGTCACCTCGGTGACCACGATGCTGCTGGCCGGCATTGCCATCGGCGCGCTGGCCGGGGCCGCGACCGCGCTGCTGGAGTTCGTGGCCACCAACGAAATGCTGCGCCGCATCAGCCTGTGGCAGATGGGCGGGCTGGACGGTGCCACCTGGACGCGGGTTGCCGTATTGGTCGTCGTGGCGCTGCCAGTCGTCGCCGGGCTGCTGGCGCTGGCCCCGGCCCTGAACGCGCTGCTGCTGGGCGAGTCCGAGGCACGGCATCTGGGCTTTGCGGTAGACGCGATCAAGACCGCGCTGATCGGGCTCGTCGCCCTCGGTGTAGGCGTATCGGTGGCACTCGCCGGGGCGATCGCGTTCGTCGGGCTGGTCGTGCCGCATATCGTGCGTTTGACGCTCGGCCCGGATCATCGCCTCGTGCTGCCGGGCGCCGCGCTGGCCGGGGCCGTGTTGCTGCTGGCCGCGGACGTGGCCGCGCGCCTCGTCGTGGCCCCGGCCGAGCTGCCGGTCGGCCTGTTGACCGCGCTGGTGGGCGCGCCGTTTTTCATCCTGCTGCTGCGCGGCTCGCGCGACTACGCGCTATGAGCCTGTCGCTGCGCGATATCTCGGTGCCGGGGCGGCTGCACGACGTGACCCTCGACGTGGCCGCGGGCGAGCGCCTGGGCTTGATCGGGCCCAACGGCGCCGGCAAGTCGACGCTCATCCGGGCCATCATCGGCGACATCGCAGCGACTGGCCATGTCGTGTTCGACGGGCAGCGGCTGGCGGCTTGGCCGCGGGCCCGGCGTGCGCGCTCGGTAGCCTGCCTGGCCCAGCAGCAGACGTTGGCGTTTCCGTTATCGGCCCGCGAGGTCATCGCGCTGGCCCGGGCGCCGCACGCCACCGGGCGCACCGTCGACGACCAGATCGTCGCGGCCGCGGCCCACGCCATGGATATCTCACATCTGTTGACGCGGGCCTATACGCGGCTATCCGGCGGCGAGCGCCAGCGCGTCCAGCTGGCGCGCGTGCTGGCCCAGATCTGGCGCGCCGAAGACGCGGGTGCCCGGCTGCTGCTACTCGACGAGCCGGTGGCCGCACTCGATATCGCCCACCAGAGCCGGGTGATGACCACGCTCGCCGGCCTGGCCGAGCAGGGCGTGACGGTCGTCTTCGTCTTGCACGACGTCAGCCTGGCGGCCGCCCATGCCGATCGTCTGGTGGCGCTACGCGACGGCCGGCTCGCGACGGCCGGGCCGCCGGACGAGGTCGTCACCGAAGCCAACCTGGCCCACGTCTTCGCGGCCGCGACGCGCGTGATCGCCCACCCCGATACCGGTCATCCGGTGGTGCTACATGGCTGATCATCATCTGATTCTCGGCGGCACGCGCAGCGGCAAGAGCGGCTATGCCGAGCGCTGCGGGCTGGCCGCCGACGCGCGCCGACACGTCTATATCGCCACCGGCGAGGCCCATGATGCCGCCATGGCCGAGCGTATCGCCCGCCACCGGGCCGATCGCGATCCACGCTGGCACACGGTCGAGGCCCCGCTGGCCCTGGCCGCGGCCCTGCAGGCCGAAAGTGGCCCCGACACAGTGGTTCTCGTGGACTGTCTCACGCTGTGGCTGTCCAATGCCCTGGCCGCCGAGTGCTGGCCCAGCGAGCGCGACGCGCTGCTGGCCGCGCTGGCCGAATGCAAAGCTCGCGTGCTGCTGGTTTCCAACGAGGTGGGCTCGGGCATCGTGCCGCTGGGCGAGCTGTCGCGCACCTTCGCCGACGAGGCCGGGCGCCTGCATCAAGCCCTGGCCGATATCTGCCGACGCGTCGATCTGGTCGTCGCCGGCCTGCCGCTAAACCTGAAGACGAGCACGCCATGACACAGGCTGCCCATTTGCCCGATCGGGCTTGGCTATACAATCCGGCCGTGGCCGTGGATCGCGCTGCCCGCGCGGCCGCCGAAGCTCGCCAGGCCGAGCTGACCAAACCGCCGGGCGCGCTCGGCCGGCTGGAAGCACTCGCGGTGGATTTCGCGGGCTGGCAGGGCCGCCCCGTGCCGGTCATCGATCGCATCGGCTTGGCGATTTTCGCCGGTGACCACGGCGTCGCGGCCCGCGGCGTATCGGCCTTTCCACAAAGCGTGACCGCACAGATGATCGCCAATTTCGCTGGCGGTGGCGCCGCCGTCGCCGTACTGGCCGGCCGCTGCGGCGCCGATATGCAGATCGTCAATCTCGGCACCGTCAGCCCGACGGCCCACGTGCCCGGCGTCATCAACCACGACCTGGCCCCTGGCACGGCCGACTTCACCCAAGGCCCAGCGATGGCAGAGGCCACGCTTGTCGCAGCGCTGTCCGCCGGTGCCGAAGCCGTGGCCCCCGAGGCATCGCTGTTCGTCGGCGGCGACATGGGCATCGCCAACACCACCAGCGCGGCTGCCATCTATGCCGCACTCACCGACCGCGACGGGGCCGCCGTCGTCGGCCGCGGTACCGGCGTCGACGACACGGGCCTGGCCGCCAAACAAGCCGCCGTCGATATCGGCCTGGCCCGCCATGCACCCGCCTGGGCCGGCCTGGAGGCGCCCGAAGCCACATGGGCCGTCTTGCGCTGCCTCGGCGGCCTGGAAATCGCTGCCCTCGTCGGCGCATACATCGCCGCTGCCCAACGCCGCGTGCCCGTCGTCGTCGACGGCTTCATCGCCAGCGTCGCCGCACTCGCCGCCGTGCGCCTCAACCCAAGCGTGGCCGACTGGCTCGTCTACGGCCACCGCTCCGCCGAGGCCGGCCATGCCCAAGTACTCACCGATCTAAATGCTCGTCCCTTGCTCGATCTGGATATGCGCCTGGGCGAGGGCAGCGGCGCGATGATGGCGGTTCCTGTCATTCAGAATGCCTTGGCCCTGCATGCGGGGATGGCTACGTTCGCTGAGACTGGATTGACCTGAGGGGCGCATCCGTACGACGCGGCGCACCAAAATCGAACCGGCCCGTCACCTGCAAGTTCTGCGCTAAACGTGTTCGATGTTGCCTGGATACGTCGCTACCCGGCTATCGCTGGTGCATAGCATCAGGTCTTCGACCTGTGCCTGCGCGATCAGAATCCGATCGAACGGGTCTTTGTGGAAATTGGGCAGATTGGCGACTGCCGCAGTGTGGCGTCCGCTGATCGGCAGCTCGTCGTAGCCGTTGTCGAACAGGGCGCGCCGAAGCCGGCCGGCCGGCACTTTGAAGTCCGGTCGATCGAGGCCGGTTTTAATGGCCACTTCCCAGATGCTGGCCGCACTGAACAGGAGCTGGTTGGTTTCGTCCTGTATGAGGTCGGTGGCTTTTCGCGAGAGCTTGCTTGAACCCGTGGCGGCCCATAGCAGGAGATGGGTATCCAGCAGGATAATCACGATGTGTAGAACATGTCGTCGATGGTGTCTGCACCCAGCTGGTCGAAATCATCGGGGACGTCGAATTCACCCGCCATGAAGCCGATACGCGAGCGGTGTTTATCGCCGGGCGAAGTCAGAGCGCTGACCTTGACGAGCGGTTTGCCGGCCTTGGCGATGACAAAGGGCTCGCCGTTGGCGGCATCGTCGATCAGGCGCGAGAGATGGGTCTTTGCTTCGTGAATATTAAAGGTATTCATGTAACGGCTCGACTGAACTAAGTTCATTTAGTTTAGTCTTGGGCGGATCTGACGGGCAAGCCACTCGGCGCTTTTGCGACATCGGACCGTGTTGGCATGAACAGCGAACGCCGAGAAAGCGGGCAAGCCGTGGAAGCGCATGGCGCAATCGCGGAGCGGCGTTTCTACGTTAACCTCCGCGCTGACTCACTTAGATCGACAGCCGCTCGCGGCTGTTCATTTCATCCAGGGAAGCGCGCATGGCGGAATTCAATATGCCGACGACGCAGGTCGATATCCTGCGTCATGCCGAGTGCGAGGGCGGCAGTATCTTTCGGGGCTCGACGGACGTGGCGCTGTCTGAAGACGGTTGGGCGCGGTTGAAGCGGGTAACGGGGGCGCTGTCCGGTTGGGACATGATCGTGACCTCGCCGTTGATTCGGTGTCGGGCGTTTGCGGATTGGTTGGGGCATGAGCGCGGGCTGCCGGTAACGGTAGATGCGCGTTTTCGCGAGATGAACTTCGGCGACTGGGAAGGCCGACCGATTCAGGAAATCTGGGACAACCATTTCGAGGCCGCGCGAGCCTGGTATACGGACCCGGGCAATCATGCGCCGCCGAACGCCGAGGGCCTGCCCGATATTCGAGCACGCGTGGCCGAGGCCTGGGCAGAACTGGTCGCGGCCTACAAAGGCGAGCACGTATTGCTGGTCTGCCACGGCGGGGTGATTCGTAATCTGGTCAGTCACGTGCTGGACGTGCCGCTGGGCGCGACCAATCGCTTTGGTATGCCGTATGGCTGTCGGGCCCGGATTGACGTGACCCACGCCCCGGATGGCCAGGGCGAGCATCAGATGGCCCGGCTGATGGGCTATAACCTCGACAACGCGGTATGACACGTCACCTGCGCCCGCTATGGCTGGCTCTGGTGTTGTTGACCACGCTGCCGGTGGCGCGACTGATCGGTGCGCCGATCACGCCGCGGGATCAAGGCCGGTCGGTGGCCTGGTACCCCTGGGTAGGGGCGCTTATCGGGAGCCTGCTGGCGATCCTCGCCTCGATAACCCACGGGGCGCCGCCGGCGGTGGCCGCCGTCGTGGTGCTTATCGTCTGGGTGGGCCTGACCGGCGGGCTGCATCTGGACGGCTTGGCCGACTGCACCGACGGCGCGTTCGCCGGCCACGGCGACCCCGAGCGCACGTTGGCGGTGATGCGCGAGCCGACCGCCGGGCCCATGGCGATCATCGCGCTCGTGCTCGTGCTGCTGACCAAATTTGCAGCGCTCGTCGTGGTGTTGGGCGATATACGGACGACCAGCGCCGGCGCGCTGCTGCTCGTGGCGGTGCCGCTGGCGGCCCGAGCGGCCGCGGCGGGCTTGATGACCCATACGGCCTATCGGCGTGGTAACGGCATCGCCACCGACCAGGCCGCCTGGGCGTCGCGCCCGGCGATCTGGGGCTCGATCGGTTTGTCGCTGATCGTCACCGCGCTGTTGTTATCGGTTGTCGGTGCGCTTGGGCTGGCGTTTGTGGCACTGGCGGCGACGGTAGGCTGGCGGCGGCTCTGGACGGCACGGATCGGCGGCTATACCGGCGATACCACGGGCGGGCTGATTGAGTTGGTTGAGGCGCTGTTGTTGATTGTCGTGGCCTGGGGCGGGGCAGCGACGTGGGCTTGATGCTGGCGGTATTGGCCGGCCTGGCAGCAGATGCCGGCTACGGCGAGCCGCGCGGCTGGCATCCGCTGGTTGTCTTTGGCGGCGTGGCCGAGCGCCTGGAGCGGGCACGCAACGACGGGACGATAATCCGCGGTGCCCAGGCTACGGCACTGCTGGTCGGCGGACCGGCGCTTGTCGTCGCACTGCTCGTGACGTTCTTGGCACCGCTGCCGGCGTGGGCCGCGGTGGCCGCGCTGATCTGGTTGTCCGTGGGCCGGCGTGCGCTGGCCGATCACGCTCGCCCGGTGGCCACAGCGCTGGCAGCCGGCGATCTGATGACCGCGCGCACGGCCACGAGCTGTCTCGTGTCTCGCGATACCGATGCGATGGACGAGGTCGCGCTGCGTCGTGCCACCATCGAGTCGGTGCTGGAAAACAGCGCCGATGCGATCACGGCCCCGCTGGTCTGGGCGGCTATTGGTAGCCTGGCCGGCCCGGCCGGGGCCGCGGCGGCCGTGACCGCGCATCGGCTGGCCAATACGCTGGATGCCATGTGGGGCTATCGCACCGCGCGTTTTGCGGCCTTCGGGCAGCCTGCGGCCAAGCTGGACGATGTTCTGAACTGGCCCGCGGCCCGGTTGACCGCGGCCACTTTTGTGGTCTTTGGCGGGGCCGTGGCCCGGCGCTGCTGGCGTGAGCAGGCCGCAGTGTGTGCCAGCCCCAACGCCGGCCCGGTGATGTGTGCCGGGGCCGGCGCGCTCGGCGTTACGCTCGGCGGGCCGGCCGTCTATCACGGCCGCTGGCAGGAAAAACCGGACATCGGCTGCGGCCGACCGCCCGCGGCCGGTGATATCGAACGCGCGCTGGCGTTGGTGGATCGCACGGTTGCCCTGGTGGCCGGGTTGGTCGTGCTCTGGGGACTGCTGTGAACGCGCCCCATATGCCTCACGGCGGGGCGCTGCGCGCAGCCGCGGCTGCAAGCCGGATTCCACTGGCCGACTGGCTGGACGTATCGACCGGTATCGCGCCTTGGTCGTGGCCGGTGCCGACGGTGCCGGAACATGTCTGGGCGCGTCTGCCGGAGGCCGACGACGGCTTGCTGGCCGCCGCGGCCGGCTATTATCGCCAACCCGCCGAGCGGATGGTGGCCGTGCCCGGCAGCCAGTTCGCGATTCGCGCCTTGCCCGAGCAGTATCCGCCCGGTCGCGTCGGCCTGCCGCGTATCGGCTATCGTGAGCATGCCCGTGCCTGGCAGATGGCCGGGCATACGCCGGTGTATTACGACACGCCTGAAGAGCTTCGTGCGACGGCCGACGGGCTGGACTATGCCGTGCTGCTGGCCCCGAACAACCCGCTGGCCGATATGCCCACCAGCGACGACTGTCAGACCATCGCGGATCGTTTGGGCCCCGGGCGGTTGATCGTGGACGCCGCGTTTCTGGACTGCGCGCCCGAGCCGCCGACGCTGCCCGAGACCGCGATCACGCTGCGCTCGGTGGGCAAGTTCTTCGGGCTGGCCGGACTCAGGCTGGGTTTTGTGATCGGCGCGCCCGAGGCGTTGGCGGGCCTCGCCCGTCGGGTCGAGCCGTGGGGCGTATCGCACCCGGCCCGCTGGGTCGGGGCCCGGGCGCTGGCCGACGATGCCTGGCAGGCCGCCCAGCGTGAACGCATCGCCGAGGGCAGCGCCTGGCTGCTCGACCGGCTGGCCGAGCATATGCCCGAAGCGCGCCTGGCCTCGGGCGGATTGTTCGTCACCGCCTGTTTTGAGTCGCCCGATGCGGCTCCGGCCTGGCATACGGCTCTGGCACGCCGGGGCGTATTGACGCGCCTGGGCGACGATCGACGCTGGCTGCGCTTCGGCCTGGTCAAGCTGGCACAGCGTGATCGGCTGGCGTCTGCGCTATGTCATGCCCGCGATTATCCACAGGGGCCCTGAGTTATGCACAAACTTGTCCCAGGCCGGCGCGCGTATGGGCTGATTGGCGGCGCCAGACACTACGGGCGCCTGATCGCTGCGGCGCTACTGTTTCTGATGGCGAATCAAGCCGTTGCCGAGGTTTCAGCGGTCGATGCCACGGGTCATCGGGTGCGTCTGGAAGCACCGGCCCAGCGAATCGTCGCCTTGACCCCGCATCTTGTGGAAAACCTGTTTACGGCCGGGTTGGGCGCGCAGGTGGTTGGGGCCGTGCGCTACAGCGATTACCCGCCCGCGGCCCGCGATATCCCCCTCGTCGGCGGTTATCGCTCGGTCAGCCTGGAGGCTATTCTCGCGCGCCGGCCGGATCTCGTGGTGGCCTGGGCGCCGGCCAGCGAGGGTGATCTCTTCGGCCGGCTGCGCGAGCTGGGCGTGCCGGTCTATATCGACGACCCGACCGAGTTTGCGGATATCGCGACCACGCTGCGAGACCTGGGCCGGCTTGGCGGGCAAGCCGCCACCGCCGATGCGGCAGCCGAGCGTTTTATCGCGCGTATGGCCACGCTTCGAGAGCGCCACAGCAGGCGTGCGCCGGTTTCGGTGTTCTACGCCGTGGCCACCGAGCCGCTGATCACCATTGCCGGCCAAAGCATGATCGGTGCCGCGATTCGGCTGTGCGGCGGGCGCAATATCTATGAGGACGCTGACGTGGCCGCGCCGCGCGTGGGCCGCGAATCGCTCATCGCCCGTGATCCGGACGTGATCGTAACCAGCCGCGCCGAGGATGAGCCCGCCGCCGGGCGTGATCGGTTCTGGCAACAGGTGGACATGTTGTCGGCCGTGCGGGCCGATCGTTTTATTACGCTGGCGCGCGATGCGATCAGCCGGCCGACGATCCGCATGGCCGATGCCACGCAGGCGTTGTGTCGTGGCCTGGAGACGACGCGCAGCGCGATCAGCCCAGCGCCAGCCAAGCTCCCACGCCCATGATCAACGAGCCGGCGATACGATTGAGCAGGCGCACGTTGGCGCGCTGTTCCAGCAGCCGGCGCGCGGCCTGCCCGCCGCTGGCATAGAGCAGCAGACACAGCGCCTCGATCGACAGGATCATGGCCAGCAGCAGCACGAGCTGGCCGGCCAGCGGCTCATCAAAATGGATGAACGGCGGCAGCAGGGCGATGAAGAACGCCCAGCCCTTCGGGTTGGCGATAGCGGTCACCAGGCCCTGTAGCGCCAGGCGGCTACGCGCCGGGGCCGGCCCGTCGTCGGCGACTTCGGGAATCGCCAGATTGCCGCGAGAGCGCCACATCTCGATACCCAGCCAGACCAGATACGCGCCGCCGACCCACTTGAACACGGTGAACACGCCCGGCGCCTGCATCAGCACGCTGGCCACGCCGACCACCGAGGCCACGGCGACCGTGCCGACGCCGATCAGCTCGCCGATCATCATCCAGCCCGCGCGCGCCACGCCGACCGTCATGCCCAGGCTCAGCGACAGCGTCATGCACAGCCCCGGCGTGAGCGACACCAGCAAGAACGTCGGGATGAAGATCGATAACGTGGACAGGCTCATGGCGCGGGGCCGACGAAACAAGGACGCCGGCCACTATAAAAGGCCGGCGTTTGTGCGCCAACGGCGGGCCCGTGCCGATAAGCGGTGGCTCAGTCGGCGGTGGACAAGGCCTCGAAATCTGCCTTACGGATCAGCCCGTGGACGCCCTTGGTGGCATCGACCACCTGCGAGATCTCGAAATCGGTCGCCGCGGACATATACGCCAGTGCTGTGGCCTGATCGATGCCGTAGAAGTCGTGCAGGAACCGAATCGATTCGCGGGTGGCGGCTTTCATGGCCTCGTCCAGGCTGGGGTCCAGGCCTACGGTGACCCAGTGGGTATCGGTCTCGCCCAGCATCTGATCCAGATTGCCGCCGGGGATCTTCGCGGTGTCGTCGTCACCGTCGAGCAGCGTCAGGCGGAAGGTGGCGCGCATGGAGCCTTCCAGCGCCGTGAGTGCGACCTCGCCATCGCCCTGGGCGAAGTGGCCGTCGCCGGTATAGAACAGCCCGCCGTCGACGCGGATCGGGTAATACACGGTGGTCCCTTCGCCCAGCTCGTTGATGTCGGCGTTACCGCCCACGGCAAGCGGCGGCACCGAGCTGGGGGCCGCGTCCGTATCCGGCGCCACGCCCATCAGTCCCATGAACGGATTGAGGGGGAACGTGATCGGCTTCTCGTCCGGGCCCGACATCAGGCCAACCCAGCCGTTATCGGTTTCCTTGATCGGCGTATAGATCGAGACGTTGCCGTAGCGCTCCGGATGCTTGGCCGAGGGCTCGGCCTGGGCTTTGGTCAGCGGATACTCGCCGGGCAGAGCGCCCTTGCCGTGGCGGTTGGAGATCACGCCGTAGGGCACGCGCGGGGCCAGGTCCAGGATGTCGACCTTGAGCACGTCGCCCGGCTCGGCGCCGGCGATTGCCACCGGGCCGGTGACCACGTGCGGGCCATCCTGTTTGAAGTCGTGCTCGATGGGCGAGTCGGTCAGCGCGATCGCATCGGCAAGCACCTGCTCGCGGGCCACGCCGTGGGCACCGAACCAGGCAACCGGATCACGGCCCTGGTCCGGGGCCTATTGCTGCCTAATACAAGCCCGCG
>DCKU01000177.1 GCA_002320455.1 Salinisphaera sp. UBA1666 | reverse complement strand
GCCTTATCTTATGACGACACGCCCCAGGGCGGAGCCCGGAAAACGTCTGCTAGACTTCAACCCGCCGTTTTGCCCGCACCGCAAGGGATTGCATCCCATGAAACACGAAACCGACAACTTGCGCATCCAAGGTATCCAGGAGCTGGTCTCGCCGGAGACGCTGCTGACCGAGTTGCCCGTCAGCGACGCGGCCTCGCACACGGTCTACGAGACGCGCGGGGCGATTCAGAACGTGTTGTCGGGCGACGACGATCGACTGGTCGTGGTCGTGGGCCCCTGCTCGATCCACGACGTAGACGCCGCGCTGGAATACGCCGAGCGCCTGGCCGAGCTGCGCGAGCGCTATGCCCGCGATCTGATCATCGTCATGCGGGTCTATTTTGAAAAGCCGCGAACCACCGTCGGCTGGAAAGGCCTGATCAACGATCCGGATCTGGACGACTCGTTCCAGATCAACAAGGGCATCCGTCAGGCCCGCAAACTGCTCTCCGATCTGGCCGATCGCGGCATGCCGGCCGGCGTGGAGTTTCTGGATCTGATCACGCCGCAGTATCTGGCCGATCTGGTGGCCTGGGGCGCGATCGGCGCCCGTACCACCGAGTCCCAGGGCCATCGCGAGCTGGCCTCGGGCCTGTCGTGTCCCGTGGGCTTCAAGAACGGCACCGGCGGCTCGATCAAGATCGCCGTGGACGCCGTGGGCGCCGCACGCCACTCCCATCACTTCCTGTCGCTGACCAAGGAAGGCCAGTCGGCGATCTTCCAGACCGCCGGCAACGCCGACTCGCACGTGATCCTGCGCGGCGGGGCTAACGGCCCCAACTATGACGCCGACGCGGTTGCCGGCGCCATCGCCCAGCTCGGCCAGGCCGATCTGCCGGGCGTGGTGATGATCGACTTCTCGCATGCCAACAGCCGCAAGCAGCACAAGAAACAGCTGGAAGTCGGCGATGACGTCGGCGGTCAGATCGCGGCCGGCTCGCAGGCGATCTTCGGCGTCATGATCGAATCCCACCTCAAGGAAGGCAATCAAAAGCTCGTGCCGGGCATGACGCCCGAATACGGCGTATCGATCACCGATGCCTGCCTGGGCTGGGACGATACCGACAAACTGCTGGGTGACTTGGCCGCCGCCGTGGCCGAGCGCCGCGGGCTGGGCGATACCAGCGCCGAATAATCGGCCCCAAAGCCCGGGCCAGCCACAGGTTGCCCGTTTGAAACGCCGACCGCACCCGCATGGGCCGTCGGCGTTTTTTATGCCCTGCGCTCTACCAGTAAGGCCCGGGCAGGATCGCGGCCAGCAGCCGGGCCGGCACGTTGAGCTTTTCGCTGTTCTCGGCCGGGCCCGATTTGCCGCGCGACGCCTTCGACGACGGAAACATGTGAAAGGCCTTGTGCAACACGAAGTCGTTGACCCGGGGCCACATGGCATAGCTGACCTGACCGAAGGTGCCCAGCGGCGAGGCCACGCGCTTGGGCCGGTCGATGATGGCGTTGGCGATCATGTCCGCGGCCTGCTCGGGCGTCAGCGCCGGCACGTAGTCGTAGAGCTTGGTGGGCGCGATCATGGGCGTGCGCACCAGCGGCATATAGATCGCGGTGAGATCGATATTGCGGGAGGCTACCTCCGGGGACAGGCAGCGCGAAAACGCATCCAGCGCAGCCTTGGAGGCCACATAGGCCGAGAAACGCGGCGCGTTGGTCAGCACCCCGATCGAGGACACGTTCAGGATATGCCCGGTACGGCGCTTGGCCATGGTGGGCAACAGATTGAAGATCATGCGCAGCGCGCCAAAGTAGTTCAGCTGCATGGTGCGCTCGTAGTCGTGGAAACGATCCAGCGACTCGAACACCGAGCGCCGGATCGAATGCCCGGCGTTGTTGACCAGAATATCCACGTGATGATGCTCGGCCAGGATGGCATCGGTACAGGCGTCGATAGCCGCCAGATCCGACAGATCACAGGAGTAGGCATAGGCCGTGCCGATGTTGGCGATGATCGAGCGGGCCTCCTCGAGCTTGTCCGGATTGCGTGCCACCAGGCAGACGGTGGCCCCGGCGGCGGCCAGCTTTTTGGCTGTGGCAAAGCCAATGCCGCTGGAACCGCCCGTGATCACGATCACACGCCCTGAGGCCCGACGCACCAGCGATGCTGAGACTTCTACATCACAGTCCAGATGCATTTCCCAGAAGCGCCACAGCGTTTCGGCATAGTCGGACAGCGCCGGGCAGCGAATAGAGCTGTTCTTTAGCGCCTCGCGCGTGTTCACGTCGTCGAAGACCGCCCGGTTATTGATATAACCCAGAATCGATAGCGGAATCCCCAGACGCTCCGACACCTGCTTGGCCAGCCATCCGGCCGCCGGCAGGTTCGCACCGATCTGCTTGACCTGGGTTTCCAGCGCCCCCGAGAACTGCTGGCTGGGCAGGTTATGGATCACATCCGGGCCGTGTGCGGCCCGCACGAAAATCTTGGTCATCTCGCCGGCGGTGGGCGGATTCTCCTGAATCAGCAGATAGGCCTTGGAATCGCCGCTGCGCTTGTGGGCGATATGCACCGTGGCGTCAATCACGTAATCTACCGGAGCAATGGGCATCTGCCCGCCCTCGATGCCCAGCAGCGGCAACCACTTGGGCAGCCGGTCGCGCAGCGCCTTGATGGCCGGGAAGAAATAATACGGCCCGTCGATCTTGTCGATCTCGCCGGTTTGCGAGTCGCCTACGACCATACCGGGGCGATAGACCCGCCACGGCACCCGGGCATGCTCGCGCACCACCGCCTCGGCCTGAAACTTGGTGCGGTAATACGGGTGGCCCAGCCGCTGGCCGACATCGAACATCTCGTCGGAGAAACGGCCCACGTGATCGGCACCGGCCACCGCCACGCTGGACATATGATGAAAACGCGGCTTGGTCTTATTGTCGTTGGCAAGGGCCCCGGCCAGCGCCAGCACGTTGGCCGTGCCTTTCACGTTGACGCTGTCCGCGGTGGCATCCGACATGTTCATGTCGTAAACCGCGGCCAGGTGGAAGACATGATCGATCTGGCCGGCCAGCCGCTCGCGGGCCGCGTCGTCGATCACGCCGTCCTTGGTGATATCGCCCCAGACCGGCACCAGGCGTGACTCATCGGCGCCCAGGCGATCACGCAGCTCGTCCATCTTGTCCGCGCTTGCCCGGCGGATCAGCACGTATACGGTGCTGTTGGCCCGGTCCAGCAGCTTGGCCACCAAACGTCGGCCCAGAAAGCCGGTCGCGCCGGTCACCAGATAATTCATTGTTGTTCTCCTTGTCGGGCCTGTGCGGATCCGTGAGCTTGAGCGAGCACCGGATCCTGTCTGACAGAATACGGTCTTTCACCGCGCGAGAGTGACAGCCATGAGTGACACCTTATTCACAAAGATCATCAATCGCGAAATCGAGGCCGATATCGTCTACGAAGACGACACGGTGCTGGCGTTTCGCGACATTGCCCCGCAGGCGCCCCTGCACGTGCTCGTCATTCCCAAAAAGCCGATCGAAATGCTGGCCCGGGCCGGCGAGGATGACCGCGACGTATTGGGCCATATGATGCTTACGGCCGCCAAAGTGGCTGCCGACGAAGGCTATGGCGATGCCTTCAGACTGGCCATGAACAACGGCGAGAAGGCCGGCCAGTCGGTCTTTCATATGCATCTGCACGTACTGGCCGGGCGCGCCTTCGAGTGGCCGCCGGGCTAGAGAGGCTTGTTTTTTCGCCCTCAGGCGCTATTGTTGCGCCCCTGTCGTCGGCGCGACGGCCGCGCCGGCTTTTCCGATTCATTCGGCGATTGCACGCTTTCATGAACAGCACATCGAACAACGCGTCGGCCTCATCTATCGAAGACGTTCAGGGCCGCGCTGATCCGCGGCGCCTGGCTATCGACAAGGTCGGCATCTGCGATATCCGTCATCCGGTATCGATCGCCCAGCGCGTGGGCGGCCACCAGTCCACGGTGGCGACCTTCTCCATGACCGTGAACCTGCCCCACGAGTTCAAGGGCACCCACATGTCGCGCTTCGTGGAGATCTTGAACGCTCACGAGCAACAGATCACGCCAGACTCCTTCAAGCTCATGCTCGAGGAAATGGCCGAGCGGCTCGAGGCCAATAACGGCCATATCGAAATGTTCTTCCCCTATTTCGTGGACAAATACGCGCCGGTTACCGGGGAAAAAGGCGTCATGGACTACGAGGTCGGCTTTATCGGCGATCGCGTGGACGGCGTGTCCAAGCTCCAGGTCGAGGTCCAGATCCCGGTCACCACGCTGTGCCCCTGCTCCAAGGATATTTCCGACTACGGCGCCCACAACCAGCGCTCGCTGATCACTATCCGCGTGGCGGCGGATGCGTTCTTCTGGGCCGAGGAACTTATCGATATCGCCGAGGAATGCGGCTCGTGCGAGCTCTACGGCGTGCTCAAGCGCATCGATGAGAAAGCCGTGACCGAACGCGCCTACGAAAATCCGAAGTTCGTCGAGGATGTCGTCCGCGATATCGCCACCCGGCTGAATGCCGACGAGCGTTTCCGTAGTTATCGAGTGACCTCGGAAAACTTTGAATCCATCCATAACCACTCGGCCTACGCGATGATCGAGCGCGACAAGGATGCCGACTGATCGGGCTTCGTTCGATTCAAAGTTCGGCGGACATCAGCGAGCGCATCCCGCGACAACGTCGCGGGAACCCTGCTCTGACGTCGCTGAATCAGCCGACTTCTCATCCATCCATAACCACCCGGCCTACGCGATGATCGGGCGCGATAAGGACGCCGACTGATAAATCGGCCGGGTTTGAGTCGATGCAGCGGGGCCGGTCACGCCGGTCGCCTATGCTTTACGCATGCGCTGTAACTGGATATATTTACAGCATGCAAAAGCTCACTCCAAAGCAACAACGTGTCTACGACTATATTCGCGACACGTTGGCCGCCACCGGCGCCCCGCCCACGCGGGCCGAAATCGCCCGTGCTCTGGGGTTTGCCTCGGCCAACGCGGCCCAGGCTCACCTGCGCACGCTGGCGCGCAAGGGCGCCATTGAGCTGGGGTCGCGCCGCAGCCGCGGTATTCGCCTCGTGGGCGCAGATGACGATGTTGGCGAGCGCGCGGCTAACGACGAGGCCGATGCCGGCTTGCCGGTAGTCGGCCGAGTAGCCGCCGGCGAGCCGATTCTGGCCATCGAGCATATCGAGCGCCGCGTACGAATCGCCGACGACGTCTTTACCAGTCCGGCCGATTATCTGCTGACCGTTCGCGGCGACAGCATGACCGGCATCGGGATCCTCGACGGCGATCTGTTGGGCGTGAAATCGGCCGACGATATCCGCCAGGGCCAGATCGGCGTGTTTCGTATCGGTGACGAAGTCACCGTCAAACGCTTCATCCAGAGCGAAACGGGTGATGTTCGGCTACGTGCGGAAAATCCGGACTACGCCGATATTCAGATCGACCCGACTCAGGACGAGCTGGTGCTGGAAGGACTCGCCGTAGGGATTGTGCGCTCGATTCATTAGGGCGTGTCGTCATAAGATATGACGTCGCATTGCTCGCGCCGGGCGTGTCAGGCAAGGCGCGGGCCGCCG
>DCKU01000122.1:14532-19535 GCA_002320455.1 Salinisphaera sp. UBA1666 | reverse complement strand
GAAACCTCAACAGGCCCTAGCCGCAACGAGGCGGTCTCGACATGTCAGGCAATCGACGCGTTCGGCCTGCGCGGCTAGCCGGCGATCACGGCCGGCCGGTGAGTCGGCACCGACTGCGTTACACTATCCCGGTTAGGTCCGGTCAACGCCGATTGCGTGACCGAACCGGTTCAATGTCTACCACTCGTTATCAGTACGTACATGGCATCTAACCCGAATATTTATCTCGTCGGCCCGATGGGCGCCGGCAAAACCACTGTCGGCCGGCGCATCGCCGAACTCAAAGGCATGAACTTCGTCGACTCCGATCAAGAAGTCGAGAAGCGCACCGGCGTGGATATTTCGTTTATTTTCGACATGGAAGGCGAAGAAGGCTTTCGCAAGCGCGAGCGCGAGATGATCGCCGAGCTTTCGGAAGAGCCCAACACCGTCATGGCGACCGGCGGTGGCGCGATTCTCGACGACAGCACGCGCAACCTGCTGTCCGCACGGGGCGTGGTGGTCTATCTCGAGACCACGCTCGAGCAGCAGCTCGCCCGCACGCGCAAGTCCACGGATCGCCCGCTGCTGGCCGGCAGCGATGATCTCGAGGCAACCCTGACCGCGCTTATGGAAGAGCGTGATCCGCTGTATCGCTCGATCGCCGACGTGGTCGTGGCCACCGGCGATCAACAGGCCCGCAAGCTGGCCCGCGAGATCGTCGAGCAGCTGGAGGCCATCGGCACGGCCTGATGGCGGCATCCGACCGGCAACCCGCAACAGGCAACTACGGTGCCGATTGGGTGTACGCCGGTTTTTGGATCCGTGTCTGGGCCAGCGTGATCGACACGATTCTTTTGGCCATCGTGCTCTGGCCACTGGTCGCCTGGCTGGCCCCCGAGCCGACGACAAGCTCCGCTCGGATCTTCACCGGCCAGGGCACGCTGGATATTCACGCCTTGACCTTCAACACCAGCCTAGCGTCGAGCGGGCCGATGGATATCCTGGTGAACTGGCTGCTGCCGGCGGCCGTGATCATCGTCTTCTGGATCTATCGAAGTGCCACGCCCGGCAAGATGCTGATCGGTGCGCGTATCGTTGATGCGCGAACCGGCCAAGCAGCCCGCACACGCCAGCTGATTGTGCGCTACGCCGGTTATTACGTGTCGGCGATTATTTTCATGCTGGGCTTCATCTGGGTCGGCCTGGATCGTCGCAAGCAAGGCTGGCACGACAAGCTGGCGGGCACGGTCGTTATCCGCCGGGCGCGAACCGGCCGCCCAGGCCGAGATTTTTCTTCCACCGATCAGCCCGAGTAGCGCTATGTCGCGTTCTGACGCCACGATTCTGCCGGTCGCCCTGGGCGATCGGGCCTACGATATCCACATCGGCCCCGGGCTGATCGACGATCCGAACGCCTATGCCGGAGCCATCGCCGGGCGCGACGTGTTGATCGTAACCAATGAGACGGTCGATCCGCTGTATCGCAGCCGCGTCGAGACGGCGCTGGCCCACGACCATCGTATCGATACGCTCGTTCTGGCCGACGGCGAGGCCACCAAGTCCATGGCCACGTTGGACACCGTCACCACGCGGCTTCTGGAAAACCGCTGCGGGCGCGATGCGACCGTCATCGCCCTGGGCGGTGGCGTGATCGGCGACCTGGCCGGGTTCGCCGCGGCGATCTATCAGCGCGGTATCGATTTCGTCCAGCTTCCGACCACCCTGCTCGCCCAGGTCGATTCGTCGGTCGGCGGCAAGACCGGCGTCAACCATCCGCTGGGCAAGAACATGATCGGGGCGTTTCACCAGCCCCGGCGCGTGCTGGCCGATATCGACGTTCTGGCTAGCCTGCCCGCGCGCGAGTTCGCAGCCGGCATGGCCGAAGTCATCAAGTACGGTCTGATTCGTGACGCGGCCTTCTTCGACTGGCTGGAAGCCAACATGGCGGCCATCACGGCTCGCCAGCCGGAGCTTTTGATCGAGGTCATCCGTCGCTCCTGTGCCAACAAGGCCGAGGTCGTGGTCGCCGACGAGCGCGAGGCCGGCGAGCGGGCGCTGCTCAACTTGGGTCATACATTCGGCCACGCGCTGGAGGCCGAGCTGGGCTATGGCGCCTGGCTGCACGGCGAAGCGGTCGCTGCCGGCATGTGCATGGCCGCAGACACGTCACACCGGCTGGGCTGGCTCGATGCGGCGCAGGTCACACGAATCGAAACCGTGATTGCCGCCGCCGGGCTACCCACCGCACCGCCGGCCACCGCGCCCGCCGCGCGCATTCATGATCTGATGTACCGCGACAAAAAAATGAGCGCTGGCGCCCTGCGCCTGGTGCTGCTGAAGGATATCGGCCATGCAGTGCTCGAAAGCGACTATGGCGCGACGCTCGAGGCTACATTGGCCCGCTATTTGGCTGCATAGCGAAGCTATCCGGCGCGATTGATTGTCGCAGGCCGGCCTTTTATATTGAGTAACGACGCAACGCAGCCCGCTTTGGCGCCACGCGTGCGCCCGGTCGCTGCCGAAACCGCTGACATGCCCACCGCGTATTTATCCGCGAGCATGTTTGTGCGCGGCGGCGACTCCGCCCAGCCAAGGGACAAGAACCTATGCATAAATTAACCGGCGGACTCTATTCTCCGGAGTTCGAAAAAGATGCCTGCGGCTTCGGCATGATCGCCAACATGGACGATAAGCCCAGCCACTGGCTTCTGGATACCGCCATCGGCGCGCTGGAGCGTCTGACGCACCGCGGCGCGGTAGCGGCCGACGGCAAGACCGGCGACGGCTGCGGCATTCTGATGAAAAAGCCGGATGCGTTCTTGCGCACGATCGCCGCTGAGGCGGGCATCACGCTGGCCGATCACTACGCCAGCGGTATCGTTTTCCTGTCCCAGGATGCGACGAAGGCCGAGGCCGCAAAGGCCGAGCTGGTACGCCAGATCGAATCCGAAGGATTGACCGTAGCCGGCTGGCGTGATGTGCCGATCGACGCCGAGTCCGCCTGCGGCGCCGAGGCGATGGAGACCCTGCCGCGGCTGGAGCAGATCTTCGTCCACGCGCCAACCGACATGGACCCGGCCCGCTTCGAGGCCATGCTGGTGTTTGCCCGCCGGCGCGCCGAAAACGCGCTGGATGACGACGACACCTTCTATGTGCCCTCGCTGTCGGCCCATGTACTGTCGTTCAAGGGCATGGTCATGCCCAGCTACCTGACCACCTTCTATAAGGACCTGGCCGACGACCGGCTGGAGACCGCGCTGTGTGTGTTCCACCAGCGGTTTTCCACCAACACGCTGCCGCAGTGGCGCCTGGCCCAGCCGTTTCGCTATCTGGCGCATAACGGCGAGATCAACACGATCACCGGTAACCGCAACTGGTCGACCGCTAGAGCCTCGAAATTCGCCTCGGACAAGCTGCCCGAGGACATGGCCTCGATCCTGCCGCTGGTCTCCATGGACGGCTCGGACTCGTGCAGTCTGGACAACATGCTGGAAGTCCTGCTGGCCGGCGGCATGGATATCTTCTATGCCATGCGTCTGTTGATGCCGCCGGCGTGGCAGAACGTGGACTACATGTCGGCCGACATGCGCGCGTTCTACGAATACAACTCCATGCACATGGAGCCCTGGGACGGCCCGGCCGGCATCGTGCTCACCGACGGGCGCTATGCCGCCTGCTGCATGGATCGCAACGGCCTGCGCCCGGCGCGCTATGTCATCACCAAGGACCGGCACATCACCCTGGCCTCGGAAATCGGCGTCTGGGACTACACCCCGGACCAGGTTGTGGCCAAGGGCCGCTTGAAGCCCGGCGACATGCTGGCCGTGGACACGGAAACCGGCGAGCTGCTGCATCCGAAGGACATCGACGGCCGACTGGCACAGCGCCAGCCCTACAAGCAATGGCTCAAGAGCCACGCCAAGATTCTGGAATCGCGCCTGGCCGACACGCGCGATGAAGCCTGGATGGAGCGCTCGCGCCTGAAGTCGCTGGAAAAACTCTTCCACGTGACCTTCGAAGAGCGCGATCAGGTGTTGCGTCCGCTGGCCGAAGCCGGCCAGGAGGCCACCGGCTCGATGGGTGACGACACGCCGTTCCCGGTGCTCTCGCGCGTCGATCGCGTGCTCTACGATTATTTCCGTCAGCAGTTCGCTCAGGTCACCAACCCGCCGATCGACTCGCTTCGCGAGCGCATCGTCATGAGCCTGGAAACCTGTCTGGGCCGTGAGCGCAACGTCTTCGAGGAATCCGAAGAACGGGCCAAGCGTCTGGTGGTGGATTCGCCGGTGCTCTCTACCGGCAAGTTCCGTCGCCTGCTGGCGCTGGACGACGAAGACTATGCCGACGTCAGCTTCGAGCTGACCTACCCGGCCAACGGGGATCTGCGCGAAGCCATCGAAACGCTTTGTGACGACGTGACCGCGGCCGTGCGCAACGGCAAGACCATCATCGTGCTCACCGATCGCAACGTCGAGGCCGGCCAGCTGCCCCTACAGGCGCTTCTGGCCACCGGCGCGGTACATCATCGCCTGACGCGCGAGAACCTGCGCTGTGACGCCAACCTGGTCATCGACACGGCCAGCGCGCGTGACCCGCAGCATTTCGCCTGCCTGCTGGGCTACGGCGCCACCGCCATCCACCCGTATCTGGCCTATGAGTGCCTGAACGATCTGATCACCGTCGGCCAGGTCAAGGACAAGACCGCCGACGAGCTGTGTAGTGCCTATCGCAAGGGCATCAACAAGGGTCTGTACAAGATCATGTCCAAGATGGGCATCTCGACCGTGGCCAGCTACCGCGGCGCCCAGCTGTTCGAGATCGTCGGCCTGGCTGACGAAGTGGTGGATCTTTGTTTCACCGGCACCGTCTCGCGCATCGGCGGGGCCAGCTTCGCGCATCTGCAGGCCGATCAGGCCAAGCTGGCGCAGAACGCCTGGAACGCCCGCGTGGCCATCGACCAGGGCGGCCTGCTGAAGTTCGTCTACGGCCAGGAGTATCACTGCTACAACCCGGACGTGATC
>DCKU01000122.1:0-14436 GCA_002320455.1 Salinisphaera sp. UBA1666 | reverse complement strand
TATCGCGGCGCCCAGCTGTTCGAGATCGTGGGCCTGGCCGACGAGGTGGTCGATCTGTGCTTTGCCGGCACGGTCAGCCGCATCGCCGGCGCCGGCTTCGCGCATCTGCAGTCCGACGTCGCGCGCCTGGCCCAGAACGCCTGGAACCCGCGCGTTGCCATCAATCAGGGCGGCCTGCTCAAGTTCGTGCACGGCCAGGAATACCACTGCTACAACCCGGACGTGATCGCCACGCTGCACGAGGCGGTCTCCACCGGCGAGTACGACAAGTACAAGGAATACGCCGACATCGTGCAGGGCCGGCCCGTATCGGTCTTTCGTGACCTGTTCAAACTGCGCGACGACGTTACGCCGATTTCGGTCGACGAGGTCGAGGCCATCGAAGACATCACGCCGCGCTTCGACTCCGCCGGTATGAGCCTTGGCGCGCTGTCGCCGGAAGCCCACGAGGCACTGGCCCAGGGCATGAACCGCATGGGCGGGCGTTCCAACTCTGGCGAAGGCGGCGAAGACCCCAAGCGCTTCGGCACCGACAAGATGTCGAAGATCAAGCAGATCGCCAGCGGGCGCTTCGGCGTCACGCCGCATTATCTGGTCAACGCCGAAGTGCTGCAGATCAAGATCGCCCAAGGCGCCAAGCCCGGCGAAGGCGGTCAGCTGCCGGGGCATAAGGTCAACGAGATGATCGCCTACCTGCGCTGTGCCAAGCAGGGCGTAGCACTCATCTCCCCGCCGCCGCACCACGACATCTATTCGATCGAGGATCTAGCCCAGCTGATCTTCGATCTGAAGCAGGTCAACCCCAAGGCCGTGATCTCGGTCAAGCTGGTGGCCGGGCCCGGTGTGGGCACGATCGCGGCCGGCGTGGCCAAGGCCTACGCCGACCTGATCACCATCTCCGGCTATGACGGCGGCACCGGTGCGTCCCCGCTGACCTCGGTACGCCATGCCGGCACGCCCTGGGAGCTGGGCTTGTCGGAGACCCACCAGACGCTGCGGGCCAACGACCTGCGCGAGAAGGTCCGGGTACAGACCGACGGCGGCCTCAAGACCGGCCTGGACGTCGTCAAGGCCGCCATCATGGGCGCCGAGTCGTTCGGTTTCGGTACCGGCCCGATGGTGGCCCTGGGCTGCAAGTACCTGCGCGTGTGTCATCTGAACAACTGTGCGACGGGTGTCGCCACGCAGAACGAAACCCTGCGTGAGCGCTACTTCATCGGCCTCCCGGAAATGGTGCAGAACTTCTTCAAGTTCATCGCCCAGGACACCCGCGAGATCATGGCCTCCATTGGCGTCGCCAAGCTGGAGGATCTGATCGGCCGTACCGAGCTGCTGGAAATCCTGCCGGGCGACACGCCCAAGCAGCAGGGTCTGGATCTGCGCCCGATCCTGTCTACCGGCGGCCTGGCCGACGACAAGCCGATGTACTGCCTGTCCGAGCGCAACGAGCCGTTCGATAAGGGCGAGTTGGCCGAGCGCATCGTGGCCGACACGCTGGATGCCATCGAGAACAAGGCCGGCGGCACCTTCGAGTACGAAGTTCGCAACAGCGACCGCTCGATCGGCGCGCGGCTGTCGGGCGAGATTGCCCTGCGCCACGCCAACACCGGCATGGCCGATTCGCCGATCACGATCAAGCTCACCGGCACAGCCGGCCAAAGCTTTGGCGTGTGGAACGCCGGCGGCCTGCATCTGGAGCTGACCGGCGACGCCAACGACTATGTGGGCAAGGGCATGGCCGGCGGCCGTATCGTGGTGCGCCCGCACGCCGACTCCAACTTCGTCACCCGCGACGCGGCCATCATCGGCAATACGTGTCTCTACGGGGCCACCGGCGGCACCTTGTACGCGGCCGGTCAGGCCGGCGAGCGCTTCGGCGTGCGCAACTCCGGCGCCACGGCGATCGTCGAGGGCATCGGCGATCACGGCTGTGAATACATGACCGGCGGCTGTGTAGTCATTCTGGGCGGCACCGGTATCAACTTCGGCGCCGGCATGACCGGTGGCGCAGCCTACGTGCTGGACGAGAAACGTGAATTCGTCGATCGCTATAACCACGAGTTGATCGATATCCATCGCGTGGTCTCGGAAAACATGGAAGCCCATCGCAACTATCTGCGCGAGCTGATCGAGGCCTATGTAGAAGCCACCGGCAGCGCCTGGGGCCAGGAGATCCTCGACGATTTCCGCGGCTATGTCGGCCAGTTCTGGCTGGTCAAGCCCAAGGCCGAGTCGGTCGAGACCGTCATCGACACGCTGACGCGCGCAGCCTGATCGGCGCTCACTTTTTCTCCGCGGCGGGTCGGTCCACCGGCCCGCGCGGATGACTTCATCGACAAGGTTTTTCGATGGCAAAGAATCATCTGCAGTTTCTCGAGACGCCGCGTCAGGACCCGGCCAAGGTGGCCGTGCCGGTGCGGATTCACGAGTTCGCCGAAATCTACGGCCAGTTCGACAAGGAAACGGCCCAGGCCCAGTCGGGGCGCTGTATTTCCTGTGGCAACCCGTACTGCGAGTGGAAGTGCCCGGTGCACAACTACATTCCCAACTGGTTGAAGCTGGTCAACGAAGGCAACCTGTTCGAGGCCGCCGAGCTGTCGCACGCCACGAACACTCTGCCGGAGATTTGTGGCCGCATCTGCCCGCAGGATCGGCTCTGCGAAGGCGCCTGCACCATGAACGACGGCCTGGGCGCGATCACCATCGGCTCGGTCGAGAAATACATCACCGACGAGGCCTTCAAGCAGGGCTGGCGTCCGGACGTTTCCAACGTGGTCTGGACGGACAAGAAAGTCGCGGTGATCGGCGCCGGGCCGGCCGGCCTGGGTGCTGCCGATATCCTGGTGCGTAGCGGCGTCAAGGCCGTGGTCTTTGACAAGTACCCGCGTATTGGCGGCCTGCTCACCTTCGGCATTCCGCCGTTCAAGCTGGAAAAAGACGTGGTCGAGACCCGCCGCGAGGTCATGGAAGGCATGGGCGTAGAGTTTCGCCTGGGCGTGGAAGTCGGCCGCGACGTGCAGATCGAGGATTTGATGCGCGATTACGACGCGGTCTTCATGGGCATGGGCACCTATACCTACATGAAGGGCGGTTTTCCCGGCGAAGAGCTGGAAGGCGTGTATGAAGCCCTGCCGTTCCTCGTGGGCAACATCAACCGCGAGCTGGATCTCAAAGACCAGCCGCACCCCTTCGTGGACATGAAAGACCAGCGCGTGGTGGTGCTGGGCGGTGGCGATACGGCCATGGACTGTAACCGCACCTCGCTGCGCCAGGGGGCCACCGAAGTCATCTGTGCCTATCGCCGCGACGAAGAGAACATGCCCGGCTCGGCCCGCGAGGTCGAAAACGCCAAGGAAGAAGGCGTGCAGTTCCTGTTCAATCGCCAGCCGGTCGAAATCGTCGGTGAGGACAAGGTCGAAGGCGTCAAGATGGTCACCACCCAGCTCGGCGAGCCCGACGAGCGTGGTCGTCGCCGGCCGGAGCCGGTCCCCGGCACCGAAGAAGTGGTTCCGGCCGATCGCGTGATCATCGCCTTCGGTTTCCGGCCCGACCCGCAAGAATGGTTCGAGACCCAGAGTGTGGACTGCGACGACGGCGGTCGCGTCATCGCCCCGGAAAGAGGCCGCTTCAAGCACCAGACCACCAACCCCAAGATCTTTGCCGGCGGTGATATGGTCCGCGGCTCGGATCTGGTGGTGACCGCCGTGTTCGAAGGCCGAGAAGCCGGCAAGGGCATTCTCGACTACCTGGGTGTGTAACACCGCTGACGCTTGACGTCGACAAAGCCCGGCCGACGCGCCGGGCTTTGTTGTGTCCGACCCTGGCCTGCCGGGCCACAGCGGCTAAACTGTGTCATTCCCAGCCGCCCTGCCCGCCGATTCGTCGCTGTCGATTGTTTCCGATGCCCGAGATCTCTGTTCTCATCCCGGTCTATAACCGCGCGGCTTATATCGTGGCCGCCGTTCGCAGCGTACTGGACCAGGTAGATGCGCCGGACTTCGAGGTGTTGATCGTCGACGACGGCTCCACCGACGACTCACTGGCCCGCGTGGCCGCGCTCGGCGACTCGCGGATTCGCGTACTGGAGGCCGCTACCAACGGCGGCATCGCCTCGGCGCGCAACCGCGGCATCGCCGCGGCCCGCGGGCGCTATGTCGCGTTTCTGGATAGCGACGATGTCGCACGCCCGCACAGGCTGGCCGCCCAGTTCGCTTTCCTCGAAGCCCGGCCGGATCATGCCGCCGTGGGCGCATGGATCGGCTGGATCGACGACGACGGCAAGCGTCTATCGCGGGTCAAGCGCAAGCCGCGGACCTATCGCATGATCGCAGCCGAGCGGCTGTTTCGCTCCGGCATCGAAAACTCCACGGCAATGGCCCGCTGTGGGATTCTGCGCGCCTATCCCCACGACGAGACCCTGGTCGTCGGTTCGGACTACGATCTCTGGGCCCGCGTGGCTCGTGATCACCCGGTGGCCAGTCTGCCCGAGCTCTTGGTCGACCGGCGCGCGCACGACAAGCAGGCCACGGCCGAAAACGTGGCCCGCGATCGTTATTTTCGGTGTCAGATCTTCGCCTGGCAGCTGGATGCCCTGGGCATCGATTATTCAGCCGCGGATCTGAACGGGCATTATCGGCTGCGCCGGCTTAAAAAAGCCGGCGATCGGCCCGACGGGGCCTATCTCGACTGGGCCGCGGACTGGCTGGCCCGGCTACGGGCCGCCAACCGGACGCGTCGTGTCTATCCCGAGCCCGAGTTTTCCGGACTGCTGGCCCTGTTCTGGGCCGCAGCCTGCTGGTATGCCGAGCCAGGGGCGGCCGGCCTGGCCCGACTGGCCGGCCATCCGCTGGCACGCGCCTTGCCACGGGGCGCGCTTCAAGGCTGGCTGCACCGCGCGCCGCTGGCTTCGCGCATGGCGGCCCGCCTCGGGCGCTGATGTTTGGTTTTTCAAAGGAGCCTCATGGCCTCAATCGACGATGACCGCGACCGCTTGATCTTTGCCCTGGACGTGGCCGACACCGCAGCCGCGCGGGATCTGGTCGCCACCCTGGGCGAGCACGTCACGTTCTACAAGGTCGGGCTCGAGCTGGCTATGGCGCCCGGCTACTTCGAGCTGATCGACTGGCTAAAAACCCGCGGCAAAAAGGTCTTCGTCGACGTCAAACTCTTCGACGTGCCGGCCACCGTGGCGGCCGCGGTCAAGCGCCTGAACGCGCGCGATGTCGACTTCGTTACCGTGCACGGCAATCAATCGATCATGGAGGCAGCAGCGGCGGCGCGTACGGGCAACACCCGTATTCTGGCCGTTACGGCCCTGACCAGCCTGGATCGCGGCGATATGACCGATCTAGGTTTTGACTGCGATATCGGGGACCTGGTGCTCTCACGCGCCCGGCGGGCCCTGGCGGCCGGCTGTGACGGCGTGGTCTCCTCCGGTCTGGAGCTTGAACGCCTGCGAGCCGAGGTGCCGGCAACGCTGGTGACGGTCACGCCCGGTATTCGCCCGGTGGACAACGACGCCCCGCCTGATGACCAGAAACGCGTGATGAGCCCGGCACAGGCGATAGCCGCCGGCGCGGATCATCTTGTAGTGGGCCGGCCGATCCGACAGGCCCAAGACCCGGCCGCGGCCGCTCGGGCCATACAGGCCGAGATCGCGGCCGCTGTCGCAGAGCGCGCGGCCAGCCGGTAGAATCAAGCCCAACACTCAACCCCCGGCGACAGGCCGCTCATGGCCCACGATCGTTTCCTGCGCGCGCTGGCGCGCGAGCCCGTCGATGCGACCCCGGTCTGGCTCATGCGCCAGGCCGGTCGTTACCTGCCGGAGTATCGAGCGCTGCGCGAGAAGGCCGGCAGCTTTCTCAACCTGTGCCAGACCCCGGAGCTGGCCTGCGAGGTCACGTTGCAGCCTCTGCGGCGCTTCAATCTGGATGCAGCGATTCTGTTCTCTGACATCTTGACTATCCCCGAGGCCATGGGCCTGGGCCTGCATTTCGTGGCCGGCGAAGGCCCGAAGTTCGAGCATCCGGTGCGTACGCCTGAAGCCATCGCCAAGCTGGCCGTGCCGGACATCGAAGACGAGCTCGGCTATGTCCCGGCGGCCATCAAGCTGATCCGGCGCGAGCTCGACGGCAAGACGCCGCTGATCGGCTTTGCCGGCAGCCCGTGGACGCTGGCGACCTATATCGTCGAGGGCGGGCCGTCGAAAAATTATGAACATCTCAAGGCGCTGATGTTCAACGAGCCCGACGCTCTGCACCAGCTGCTCGACGTACTGGCGCGCTCGACGGCGGCTTATCTCAACGCTCAGATCGCCGCCGGGGCCCAGGCGGTTCAGATCTTCGATACCTGGGGCGGCGTGCTGTCTCCGGCCAACTACCGCGAGTTCTCGCTGGCCTATATGCAGCGCATCATCGCCGATTTGCAGCCGGGCCCGCACGGCCACGTGCCCAGTATCGTGTTCACCAAAGGCGGCGGCGCCTGGCTGGAAACCATCGCCGATGCCGGCCCGTCGGCGATTGGTCTGGACTGGACCATCAATATCGACGAGGCCGTGGCGCGCGTGGGCGATCGTGTAGCCCTGCAGGGCAACGCCGACCCGGCGATTCTGTTCGCCAAGCCCGAGCGTATCCGCACCGAGGTGGCCGATATTCTCTCGCGCTTTGGCGACCGGCCCGGCCATATCTTCAACCTCGGCCACGGTGTCACCCCCCAGGTGCCGCCGGAGCACGTCGAGGCGCTGGTCGAGGCGGTCCACGAGTTCTCGGCGCGTTAAATGGGCGTTGCCCGCGCCGTACTGATCATCGTCAGCGTAATATGTATCACGCTGATTGGCGCAGTCCCGCTCATCCCGGCTGCCGTGATCAAGATCGCGCTGCCTCACGGCGGCCCTCGGCGGGTCGCGGGACGCGTGGTTTACTGGGTGTCCTCGACTTGGGCGCAGGCCACGCATACGCTGATCCGCCGGATTTCGGGCACCCAGGTGATCGTGCACCAAGAGCTGGCCGACGATCCGGGCGGGCGCTATGTGTTGATCGCCAACCATCAGAGCTGGGCCGATATCATGCTGCTGATTGCAGCCATTTATCCCCAGCTGCCCTTCCCGCGGTTTTTCATCAAGGAACAGCTGCGCTGGCTGCCGGTCATCGGCCTGGCCTGCTGGGCGCTGGATTTCCCGTTCATGAAGCGCCACAGCCGTGAAGCCCTGGCCGCCAATCCGCAGCTGCGCCAAGACGACATGCGCACCATTCAGCGGGTGTGTGCCGTGTTTCGCGACGTGCCGGTCTCGATCGTGAATTACGCCGAGGGCACCCGCGCCACACGGGCCAAGCGCGTGGCCGCCGACAGCCCTTATCAAAGCCTTCTGCCACCCAAGGCCGGCGGTACGGCCTTCGCGGTCAACGCCATGGCCGAGGTATTGGACGGCATCCTGGATATGACGATGGCCTATGTGAACACGCCCGAGCCCTCGTTCTGGGACCTGCTGTGCGGACGGATTCCCGAAGTGGCCGTACGTTTGCGCTATGTGCCCGTGCCGGCTGATCTGGCGCGCGGCGACTACACCGCCGACGCGGCCTATCGCGAGCGGTTCAAGGCCTGGCTCGATGACCTTTGGGCCGACAAGGATGCAGCCGTGACCGCTCTTCAGAACCCGGATCATCCGGCTACCCGCTTCGAGGAGCTGGCCGCCGCCGACGCGGACCGTGGCTGAGCCCGGCCTGGCCGGTTTTTTCGTGCCGGCCGACCCACTGCCCGTGCTATGGGCGGCCTATGCGCTGGCCGCGCTCGTCTATGCGCGCGGGCTGTGGCGGCGCCGGTCGGCCGGCGATATTGCGCCAGCCCTGGCGTTTTATCTGGGCCTGGCCGGGCTGTATCTATGGACCCAAACCGCGCTCGACGGCCTGGGCCGCGAGCTGTTTTTCGTCCATCGCGGCCAGCACTTGGTACTGCATCATCTGGCACCGTTTTTCATGGCTTTATCGTTGCCAAGCGCGGTCATTGCGGCGGGCTTGCCCGGCCGGCAGAGCAAGCGTGTGAGCGCCTGGCGCATGCCGCGGCCGGTCGTGGCTGCGTATCGCCTGATCCAGCAGCCATTGATCGGCGGCGCCCTGTTCGTCGCTCTTATCGCGCTCTGGCTGACGCCGGCGGTGCACCACTGGGCGATGGCCTCGCGCGGCGGCTACTGGCTGATGAACGGCTCCATGGCGCTCGAAGGGCTAGCATTCTGGTGGTTCATGCTCGACCCCCGGCCGCCCCAGGCGACGCCCACCACGCACAGCATCGCCACGCGTATTGCCGTACTCTGGGCCGTCATGCCCCCGCAAATCGTCATCGGCGCCACGATTACACTCTCGGCCCCCGGCCTATATCCCGGGTATCACGCCGCCGAACGCGCATGGGGCATCACGGCCGGGCTTGATCAACAGATCGGCGGCATTCTGACCTGGATCCCGCCGGCGATGATGAGCGTGGTGGGCACGCTCGTCATCCTGCGTTTTGCGTTTGCCCACGAGCGCGACCGATCTCGGCCTGTAGCCGGGCGTGTCGATCGCGGTCCAGCGGAAAGCGCCACATCATAGCGATCACGCCGACTTTGATGAGCACCGGCAGCAGCCCGTAGAGCGCGACCAGCGTCCAGCGCGCCAGTCCGTCGTTGTCGGTGCCCGCATCGAAACCGGCCAGCCACAGCAGCGGATAGGCGATACCGATAGCCAGGGTGAAGGCCAGCTTGGTGGCCATGCCCCAGAGCCCAAAATACAGCCCGGCGCGGCCGTCACCGCCGGCGGCCGTGTCTTCGTCGATGACATCAGCCTGAATCGAGGCGGCCGTCGCCTGGTCCACGCCGAGACACGAGCCCCCCAGCACACAGATCAGCGTGTAGCCGATAAAGCCGTAGAGCGAGTCCGACAGCGTGACGGTAAAGATGAACACGCCGGCCACCACGGCCATCGAGGCACACCAAAGCCGATGCTTGGACCAGGACCGGCCGATCCATAGCCATACAGGCAGCCCGGCCACGGCCGACAAGAAATAGACCACCAAAAACACGCCGGCCGTCGCTTGATCAGCACCCAGAATCGCCTGGACAAAAAACAGAAAGAGCGCGGCCGGCAGGCCGTTGGCCGCGCCGTTTAACAGATAGGCCAGCAACAACCGACGAAACGGGCGATTCTCGGCCAGTAACCGCGCACTATCGGCCCAGCGGATACGCGAGGCCGCGCCCTCGGGTTCCGGCACCGCCCAGACGAACCAGGCGACGGTAACGGGCAAGGCCACCACCAGAAACCAGGCAATGGCCTCTAGGCCGGCCGCTTCGCTGTCGGCCATCCGCGAGAGCCCCGCGGGCAACAGGATAGCCACCAAGGTGCCGGCTACGAAAAAGCCTTCGCGCCAGGCGGTTATCCGGCTGCGCTCGTCGTAATCCGCACTCATTTCGGCGCCCAGTGTGGTGTAGGGCAGATAGATGAGCGTCCAGCCCAGATAGGCCGCAATGCTCCAGACCAGCAGATAGACAGCACTCGCCGAAGCCCCGGGGACGAAAAGGAACCAGGCCGCTACCATCAGAATCGGCGTGCCCAGCAGGATATACGGCCGACGTCGGCCGAGGCGCCACGACGTACGATCCGAGGCCGTGCCGATCAGCGGGTCGGTGAGCACGTCAAACAGCCGTGCCAGAAAGATCATGATACCCACGATGGCCGTATTCAGCCCGGGCATGGCCGCATAGAACGGCGGCAGAAAGACCGTCAGCGGCAGGCCGAGCGCTGCCAGCGGCAAACCCAGCGCGCCGTAGGGCACCAGCTGGGCAAAACCATAGCGGCGCTTGGCGCTCATGAGCCGGCCGGGCGCTTGAGTACAATCTGCATCAGATCAATATTGCGGCTGGTAAAGCCGGCGCCGCAGTAGGCCAGGTAATAGCGCCACATGCGATAGAAACGCTCCCCGCGCTCGGCCACGATGGCCTCGCGCGCGGCAATGACGCGCTCGTCCCAGCGGGCCAGTGTGGCGGCATAATCATCGGCAAAGAACGCGCGCTCGCGCTCGGCCAGCCCTGCGGCCTCGGCCTGCTGGCCGAACACCGTCGGCGAGGCCAGCATGCCGCCCGGAAAGATATAGCGCTGGATGAAATCCACGTCACGTCGATATTCGTCAAAGCGCGTGTCATCGATGGTGATCGCCTGCACGGCGGCTCGCCCGCCCGGCTTCAGACAGCGCTGGATGGCCCCGAAATAGTCTGGCCAGTAGGCCTCGCCCACGGCTTCGTACATCTCGATCGACACCACATGATCGTAGCGCTGGGCGACGTCGCGATAATCGCGTAGCTCAAAGCGCAACCGATCGGTGAGCCCGGCCTCGGCGGCCATGGCGCGCGCAAACCGTAATTGCTCCTCCGAGAGGGTAATACCGGTCACGCGCACATCGGCATGGGTCGCCGCATGGCGGGCAAACCCGCCCCAGCCACAGCCGATTTCCAGAATATGATCCCCCGGGGCAACATCGAGGCGCTCGAGCAGGCGTTGATACTTGGCCGCCTGGGCCTCGGCCAGCGGCTGGTCGGCGCGGGCGAACAGGGCCGATGAGTAAGTCCAGGTCTCGTCCAGCCACAGCGCGTAGAAGCTGTTGCCCAGGTCATAGTGATAAGCGATGTTGCGCTTGGCGCCGCGCCGGTTGTTCTCGCGCAAACGGTGGCGCAGTTTGGTCAACATGCGTGAGACCCATTTGTGATGGGTCAGGCGGGGGGCGACGGCGTCGTGATTGAGCAAGAACACGCGCAGCGCATCGGCCAGATTCGGGCTGTCCCACTCGCCGGCCATATAGCTTTCGGCCAGGCCTAGAGAGCCGCTCTTGGCCAGGCGGTCCAGCAAGCGCGATGCATGCAGATAGATGACGGCCTCGGGGCCGTCCAACTGACCTTCAAAGATGGCCTGTGTCCCGTCGGGCAAGTGCAGAGCCACGCGCCCGATTTCCAGACGATCGAGCTGGCGCACCAGCATGCGAGCGCGCAGGTCCCGGGGTGTCGGTGCTTGTATCGTTGCCCCCATCGGTGTCTGATCTCCCTGCTGACTGGAATTGATCGCCCGCAAAACGCTCCCCAAACTCTCGGTTAGACGTATCTTACGACCGGTTCGGCCGCTCGGCGACCGGCTTGCGATGAAATACCGCGCCGCGAAGCCAGAGCTTGGCGGCCTGCCAGTGAATCGCCGCGCTTACTTTCGCACTCATCCAGGGCACGGCAAGGGCCGCCCGCAGAATCTGGCCGCTGGTCAGCGGGCGACGGTGTCCGGCCAAGGCCGTGGCGATACGCAAGCACCCGGCCTCGTCGTATAAACGTATACCTAGGCCCAGCCGATGCTCCGGCGCCAAAAAATGAAAGCGATAGCGCCCGGAACGATCAAAAAACGGCGATACGTGAAACCGCTTGGTCTTGTCCATGGCCTGCTGCCAGGCCATGGCCGCGCCGTTGTCATGCACCACGTAAACGTGATGCTCCCCAAAGGTGTTATGCACCTCGGCCAGCACAGCCACCAGCGAGCCGTCGCTGCTGAAACAATAATAAAGACTGATCGGATTGAAGCCGTAGCCCAGCACCCGCGGCATGGCCAGCAGCCAGACGCGCCCGCCGGCCAGATCGATATCATGTTCGGCCAGCACACCGTCGACCCAGTGACGCAGGTCGGCGCCGTCGTGGCTGCCGTGATCGGCGTCGTAAAACGACAGCAGGTTGAAACGATTACGCGAGATCAGCGAAGAAGCCGCGAGCGTGGCGTCGATGGCGTCCAGATCGATCAGCAGATGATAGGTCCGATAGGCAAAACGATAGGCCGGCGGCCCGGGCCGACGATGCGTGACCCGGGCGCGATACAGGCAGGCGGTGACGTCTAGTCCGCCCACGGGGCGGGAACTCCCAGATAGCCGGCGACCCGCGTGGCACTCGCCAGGCCGTCTTCGTGGAAGCCGTAGCCGCACCACGCGCCGCAGTAGTAGACGCCGCCCCGGCCCTGGATATCGACGAGCTCGCTCTGCGCTTCGATCGCGCGTTGGGTGAACACCGGGTGGGCATAATGGATTTCTGCGATGACGCGCTCTTCCAGCGGCTCGTAGAGCGGATTGAGGCTGACGAAATAAGACGTGTCGCCGCTGATCTTCTGGAGACGGTTCATCCAGTAGGTCACCGAGACGCGCTGATTGCTCGCCTCGGCCCGGTCGGCGGCATAGTTCCAGGACGACCAGACCTTGCGGCGGGCCGGCATCAGGCGCGCATCGGAATGCAGCACGGCGCGATTGGGCTGGTAGTCGAACGCCGAGAGTATGTCGGCCTCGCGTTCGTCGGCGTCGACCAGCAGCGCGCGCGTGGTATCCGCGTGGCAGGCAAAGATGACCTGATCATAGTGCTCGGTCGCGCCAAGCTTGGTGATGAGCGTGATGCCATCGTTTTCACGCCGTACGCGGGCCACCGGCGTGCCCAGGCGCAGTCGATCGCCTAGTGCGGCGGCCACAGCCTTCACGTACGTGTGGCTGCCGCCGGTCACGGTGCGCCACTGGGGCCGGTTCTTGATATCCAGCAGGCCGTGATTATCGAAAAACCGCAGGAAGGCCGCCAACGGAAAATCCAGGATGCCGGCGGTCGGCGTGGACCAGATCGCCGCCGCCATGGGCAAGAGATAGCGAGCGCGAAACGCTTGACCATAGCGATACCGATCCAGAAACTCGCCGATGGTTTCGGTGGCAATCACATCATTCTCGATCAGCTTCTTGGCCTGGCGATTGAAGCGTGCGATATCCGCGATCATGCGCCAGTGGGCCGCACTCACGGCCAGGCGCGGTTGGGCAAACAGCTTGGTCAGCGAATCACCGGCCCACTCGATCCGTCCGGCCCCGATCGTCACGCCAAACGACATGTCGCTGTCCTGGGTCGGTACGCCCAACGCGTCGAGAAACGCCGAAAACTGGGGATAGTTGCGATCGTTCAGGACGATGAAGCCGGTATCCACCGGCTGCGGGCCGTCCATAACGGTCACGACATGTCCGCCGGGGCGCGCCTCGGCCTCGAACACCGTGACCTCATGCGCATCCTTCAGCAGCCAGGCAGCACCCAGCCCGGCAATGCCGCTACCGATGATCGCGATTCGCGACATAGTGTTTGCGTACTCTTACGGATTTAAAGCCTTGTCTATGGTGCCACGAGCGCCGCAGCGGCGCTGGCCGGGAAAAGACTTTGTGTCGGATTTTATGTTTGGGCTATGCTCGGCTTCGCGTTTTTTCGACACGCCCCGGCCTGCCCCGGCCGCCCGGCGAGTCTCTATTACCTGGTTTTCGCACGAGGAGCTGCCATGAAAGACCCCGTACGCGTCGCTGTTACCGGCGGTGCCGGCCAGATCAGTTATTCGCTGATCTTTCGTATCGCCACCGGTGAGATGCTAGGCCACGATCAGCCGATCATCCTGCAGCTGCTGGAGATCCCGCCGGCCATGGACGCCTTGAAGGGCGTGATCATGGAGATCAACGACTGCGCGTTTCCGCTCGTGCACGAGATCCACGGCTCGGACAAGCCCGAAGAGGCGTTCAAGGACGCCGACTATGCGCTGCTCGTGGGCTCCAAGCCGCGCGGCAAGGGCATGGAGCGGGCTGACCTGATCAAGGCCAACGGCGATATCTTCTCCGTGCAGGGCAAGGCTCTCAACGACCACGCCTCGCGCGACGTGAAGGTTCTGGTGGTGGGCAACCCGGCCAATACCAACGCGCTGATCGCGGCCAATAACGCCCCCGATCTGGCCGATACCCAGTTCACGGCCATGACCCGCCTGGACCATAACCGGGCCATGACCCAGCTGGCGCAGAAAGTGGGCGCCCAGGTCACCGATATCGAGGGCCTGGCGATCTGGGGCAACCACAGCTCTACCCAGTTCCCGGATCTGTCGCATGCGAAGGTCAAGGGCCAGGCCGCTCTCGACCAGGTCGATCACGACTGGTACGAAAACGACTTCATCCCCACGGTGCAAAAACGCGGTGCGGCCATCATCGAAGCGCGCGGCGCCTCGTCGGCGGCCTCGGCGGCCAGCGCCGCGCTCGATCATATGCGCAACTGGGTAGCCGGCTCCGATGGCCAGGTGGTCTCCATGGCGATTCCTTCGGACGGCAGCTACGACATCGCCCCGGGTATCATGTATTCCTACCCGGTGATCTGTGCCGGCGGCGATTACAAGATCGTGCAGGGGCTTGACGTCAACGATTTCGCTCGCGCCCGGATGAAGGCCACTGAGGACGAGCTACGCGAGGAGCGTGAGGCGGTCTCGCATCTCATGCGCTAGCCGCGGCTTACCTCATGTGCAATAGCCGGCCTCACAAGGCCGGCTTTTTTATGCGCGACGCCCCGGTGTTCGGCCGGTTAGTATCGGCACATCGATCATCCGGTCTAGGGCCTGTTGATGTTTCATA
>DCKU01000105.1:10274-10516 GCA_002320455.1 Salinisphaera sp. UBA1666 | reverse complement strand
CCGGCATGTCGTTGAAGAACACGAGCCGGGCGTCGCCTTCTAGGCGGTAGGATTTCGCGTCGGCCTGAACCAGCGCAATCAGACGGGCCGGGTCGATACGGCTGTTGCGTGCGAAATTGAGACGACCGACATCCGGCCCGGCTTCGATCTTGGCGATGGCCAGCGGGCTGGCCATGAGTTTGAGCCCGGTGGCGGCGAATAGCGTTTCGGTGGCCTCGGGCAGCAGCCCGAAGCGGTCGATG
>DCKU01000105.1:0-10083 GCA_002320455.1 Salinisphaera sp. UBA1666 | reverse complement strand
CGCCCGCGCCCTCGCCGCCGCCGCGCCCGCGCCGCATGAGCTCGTCGAGCGTGCGCTGCTGCTTCTTGATCGTCGCCGCGAGCCGCGCGGTCTGGAAGCGCTCCGCGCGCAGGTCGGCGTTCGCGCCGTTGAGCTCGACCTTGAGCGCGCGCAGGGCGCCGTGGTCCTTGGCGGCACTGATGCGCTTGTACAGCACCAGGCGCATATGCACATCGGGGATGTATTCCTCGGGCAGCAGGGCGGTGGCGCCCAGCTCAACCTCGGTAGCGGACATCAGCTCGTCCGCATCCGCTTCCGGCACCTCGCCGCGCTTGAACGCATTTACGGCGCGATCGAGCATCTGGCGATAGAGATCGAAGCCGATTTCCTGAATCTGGCCGGACTGGCCTTCGCCGAGCAGCTCGCCCGCGCCGCGAATCTCCAGGTCGTGGGTGGCGAGCGCGAAACCGGCGCCGAGATCGCCGAGCGACGCGAGCGCGTCCAGGCGTTTTTCGGCATCCGGCGTCATCGACTCGCGCGGCGGCGTAAGCAGATAGGCATAGGCGCGATGGTGAGAGCGCCCGACACGCCCGCGCAGCTGATGCAGCTGGGCGAGGCCGAACGTATCCGCCCGGTCGATGATGATGGTGTTCGCGCTCGGCACGTCGATGCCGGACTCCACGATCGTGGTGCACAGCAGCACGTCGAAGCGACGATGATAGAAATCCAGCATCACGTCTTCGAGTTCGCGCTCGTGCATCTGCCCGTGGGCAATACGAATCCGCGCCTCGGGCAGCAGTTCGGCCAGGTCGGCGGCCTTGCGCTCGATATCCTTGACCTTGTTATGCAGGTAATAGATCTGGCCCCCGCGGCGCATTTCTCGCCGCACGGCCTCCTGGATCAGCACGCCGTCGTAGCGCGACACGAAGGTCTCGATCGCCAGGCGCGATTCGGGCGGCGTGGCAATGATCGACAGATCGCGCAGGCCGGTCAGGCTCATGTTGAGCGTGCGCGGGATCGGCGTGGCCGTTAGCGTGAGCAGATCGACCTGGGCCCGCAGTGATTTGATGCGCTCCTTGTGGCGCACCCCAAAGCGATGCTCTTCGTCGACGATGAGCAGGCCCAGCTGCTTGAACTTGATGTCCTTGCCGAGCAGCCGGTGGGTGCCGATGACGATATCGAGTTTGCCATCGGCCATATCGTCGAGCATGGCATCGCGCTGCTTGCCGGTACGCAGCCGTGACAGCGCCCCTACGCGAACCGGCCAATCGGCGAACCGATCAGAAAAACTCTGGTAGTGCTGCTGGGCCAGCAGGGTGGTGGGCACGAGAACGGCCACCTGATAACCCGAAGAGATCGCCACGAACGCCGAACGCAGCGCCACCTCGGTCTTACCAAATCCCACGTCGCCGCAAACGACCCGGTCCATCGGGTTGGCCCGCGACAGATCGGCCATGACCTCATCGATGGCGCGCTGCTGGTCCGGTGTTTCTTCAAACGGAAACTGGGCCGAAAACTTGGCATAGTCGGCTTCATCCGGCGTCATGGCAACGCCCTGACGCGAGGCCCGCTTGGCCTGAATTTCCAGCAGATCGGCGGCGGTGTCGCGCGCTTTTTCAGCGGCTTTCTTGCGCGCCTTGGACCAGCGTTCGTTGCCGAGCTTGTGCAGCGGGGCGGTGTCGGCGTCGCCGCCGGTAAACCGATGCACCAGATGCAATGAGGCCACCGGCACATAGAGCTTGTCGCCGCCGGCATAGGTGATCAGTACGAACTCATTTTCGACGCCGCCCGCATCAAGCTTGATCAGGCCCTGGTATCGACCGACGCCGTTGTCCTGATGGACGACGGGCGCGCCCGGCGCCAGGTCGGTCAGCTCGCGGATCACGGTTTCCGGGTCGCGGACTTCCCGCCGTCGACGGCGCTTGGCCGGCGGGCGCGCGCCGGTCAGCTCGTTCTCTGCGATGATCGCCAGGCCGTCGCCCGGCAGCACGCAGCCGGCTTCGAGCGGGGCTTCGGTGACCGCGATACGCTTGTTCTGCTGGGTGAAGTCGGTCCAGGACTCGGCCCGCGACGGGGCAAGGCCCAGCTGGGTGAGCCAGTCGCGCATGGCTTCGCGCCGGCCGGCGGAGTCACCGGTGACCAACACCCGCCCGTCGAACGAATCGAAAAAGCCGCGCAGCGCCTTGCCGGTGGCCGCCACATCGCTGCCGGCGAGCTTGGGCACGGCGCGGGCGCTGAAGACGGCGTCTCCGCTCGCAGCGGCCGTCGGGGCCGCGTCGGCGACGATGCGGGCCGCGGTTAACGCATCCAGGGCCTGCTTCACGGTGGCCGGCGTCACAAAGGCGGTCTCCGGTGCCAGGATCGGGCGCTCCGGATTGACCTGACGCTGGGTATAGCGATCCCCGATCGCCGACCACGCCGTATCCAAGGCCGCGCCGACGTCGCCGAACTCGATGACGCAGGCCTCGGCCGGAAAGTACTGCGTCAGATTTGCGGTTTCGTCGAAAAACAGCGGTAGGTAAGACTCGATGCCCCCGGGCGGCACGCCTCTGGAGACGTCGCGATAGATCGCACTCGCGCCCGGGTCGCCCGCCAGCGCCTGACGATAACGCGAGCGAAACGCCTTGATAGCGTCGTCGTCGAAGGGAAACTCACGCGCCGGTAGCAGGCGGATCGAGTCGATCTTGTCGGTCGAGCGCTGGGTGTCCGGGTCGAAGGCGCGGATGGTATCGATCTCGTCGTCGAACAGATCCAGCCGATAGGGCTGGTCGGCCCCGGTGGGAAATAGATCCATGACGGCGCCGCGAATCGCAAACTCGCCGTGGGTGCGCACTTCTGAGACCGCGGCATAGCCGGCGGCCTCTAGCTGTTCGCGCAGGGCATGGAAATCCAGCTGTTCGCCGGCGGCAAACGACATCGCGCGGCCGGCCACGAACGACTGCGGGGGCACGGGCTGTAACAGCGTATCCGCGGCCACGATCAGGATCGACTGGCCCATGCGCGGCAGCTCGACCATCAGGGCGAGCCGCTGGGACACGATATCCCCGTGCGGCGAAAATACGTCGTACGGCAGGGTTTCGTAGTCGGGAAAATGATGGATCGCCAGCGAATTCGGCGCAAAGAAACGCAGCTCTTCTTCCAGGCGATAGGCCCGATGCTCGTCAGCCACCACCGCGACCGTCAGCGCGTCGCGGGCGCTGGCGGTATGGATGAGCGCCAGGGCGCTGGCCGCGCCAGGCAGGTTATACCAGCGCTCACCCGCGCCGGCCCGGGCCTCGGGCGGGGCCAGTGGACGCGGCTGGGCGGGGGAAACGACAGAGTCTTGGGTCGGGGTATCGGCCATAGCGCGCGGATTATGGCACGGCAGGCGCCGTGCGAAAGCGGGTCGGGCTTTTAGTCGCGATAGCGACGGGTCAGATCGGCGAAGGCATCGATGCGCCGATCGCGAAGGAACGGCCAGATACGCCGAACCGTTTCGCTACGATGCATATCGATGTCGGCGATGAGCTGTTCTGCGTCTTCGCCGGCGTCGGCTAGTGTCTCGCCCTGGCAGCCGAACATGAAACTGTGGCCCCAGAAGCGGATCTGCGTGGTGTGATCGCCTTCCACGCCTACCCGATTAGAGGTGATCACCGGCAGGCCGTTGGCGATGGCGTGGCCGCGCTGTACGCCCTGCCAGGCGCCGAGCTGGCGTTGTTGTTCGGCGCTGTCGTCGACGGCGTCATCCCAGCCGATGGCCGAGGGATAGATCAGAAGCTCGGCCCCGGCCAGCGCCATCAGCCGGGCGGCCTCGGGATACCACTGATCCCAGCAGACCAATACGCCCAGGCGCCCGATCGAGGTGTCGATTGGTGTAAAGCCGAGATCACCCGGCGTGAAATAATATTTTTCGTAGTATTCCGGGTCGTCTGGGATATGCATCTTGCGATAGCGCCCGGCCAGGCTGCCATCGCGATCCAGAACCACGGCGGTGTTGTGGTACAGCCCGGCGGCACGCCGCTCAAACAACGAGGCCACCACCACGACGCCGGCCGCACGGGCCGCCTCGGCCAGACGTCGGCTGGAGGGTCCCGGGATCGGCTCGGCGTAGTCGAACCGGGCCGGGTCTTCCACCTGGCAGAAATAAGGCGTGTTGTGCAGCTCGGGCAGAACGACCAGCGCCGCACCGGCCGCGCCGGCTGCCGCGATCTCGCGCTCGGCGCTGGCCAGGTTGGTGTCTATATCGGGTGTACACGCATATTGCGCGATGGCGACTTTCACGGGCGCTCCGGTCGGTTCAAATCGGCAGGGCCGGGATCTGCATGGCTGCACAGTGTAGACCGCCGTGTTGGCGGATCAGCGCGCGGCTGTCGATGCGGATGATCTGCCGGTCGCTAAAACATTCGGCCAGGCGGACCGCGGCGATATCATCGGCCGGATCATCGAAGGCCGGCATCAGGACACAGCCGTTGGCCAGCAGGAAATTGGCATAGCCGGCCGGCAGCCGATGGCCGTCGTCGGGGTCATGCTGCGGGCGCGGCAGGGGCAGCTCGATCAGACGATAGGGCTGGCCGTTGGCATCCCGCAGCCCGGCCAGTTCGTCGGCCAGGGCGGCCAGCTCGGCGTAATGGGCGTCGTTGGGGTCGGCACAGCCTTGATACACCAGTGTTGTTTCGTCCACGAAGCGTACAAGCGTATCGATATGGCTGTCGGTATCGTCGCCGATGAGCGCGCCGTGTTCGAGCCAGTGCAGCGTATGCGCCCCGAAGACCTCGCGCAGGCGAGTATCCAGGGCGCGGCTGTCTACGCCGGGGTTGCGTTTGCCGTCCATCAAACAGCGACGCGTGGTCAGTAGCGTGCCTGCGCCGTTGGATTCGATAGAGCCGCCTTCTAACACCCAATCCTGGCGCGCCAGCGGATCGGCACCCAGCCAGCCGCCGGCATGGAGCTTCGCACACAGCGCGTTGTCGGCGACGGCCGAAAACTTGCCGCCCCAGCCTTCAAAGCGCCAATCGATAAAGCACCGATGGCCGTTGGCGATCACGGTGATCGGGCCCGTGTCGCGTGCCCAGATATCGTCGGCGGCGACGTCCGCGACACAGACGCCTTCATGCGCCAGACGCGCCTCGGACTGGCGTTGGCCGATATCGTGGCGGGCATCGACATCCGGGGCGACCAAAATCACGGGCTGGCGCGCGGCCAGGGCGTTGACCACGGCCTGAAGTGTGTCGCGGGCGGCCACCAGGCCGGTGCCCCAGTCCCCGTCGCGCCGGGGCCAGACCAAGAGCATGGCGGCCTGCGGCGCCCACTCGGCGGGCAGAACGACGGTGTTCATGAGCGATGTTGCGCGTTGATGTGCCGATCGCCACGCCAGCAGAGCGCCACTCGCTGCCCGCGATACGCTGTAAAAGCAGAAATGTTCGTATCCCCCGTCCCGTCTCTGTGATTAAATGCGCGGCCATGTTTAGACCGCTCGAACTCTATATCGGCCTGCGCTATACCCGCGCCAAGCGCCGTAATCATTTCATATCGTTCATCTCGGCGATATCGATGGGCGGCATTGCGCTGGCCGTGATGTTGTTGATTACCGTTTTGTCGGTGATGAACGGCTTCGAGTCCGAGCTGCGTGATCGGATTTTGGGTATGGCCGCGCACGTCGAGGTCCAGTCTGCCGACGGGGCGCTGGAGAACTGGACGACCCTGCGCGAACGGGTCGATTCCGACGAGACCGAGATCACGGCCTCTGCGCCGTATGTCTCGGGCCAGGGCATGGTACGCAGCGGCCGTGCGATATCGGGCGCGCTGCTGCGCGGTGTGGACCCCGAGCTGGAGGCTAACGTCTCGGATGTGGCGGCCAATATGGTGGCCGGCTCGTTCGATTCCCTGGTGCCCGGCAAATACAACATCGTCATCGGCGTAGACCTGGCCAATCAGCTCGGTGTCGGCGTGGGGGATGACGTGGATATCCTCATTCCGCAGGCCACCGTCACCCCGGCCGGCATCGTGCCGCGTTTCAGGCGTTTCCATGTCGGCGGCGTGTTCTCGGTGGGCATGTACGAATACGACAGCGGTATGGTGCTGATGTCGATCGGCGACGCCCAGAAGCTCTACCACATGGGCGACGGCGTGACCGGCCTGCGGCTGCGGCTGGACGATCTGTTCGCCGCACCGAAAGTCAGTAAAGACCTATCGGAGACGCTGCCGTATCGCTACCGCGTGACCGACTGGACGCGACAGAACGCCAACTTCTTCCACGCCGTGGCGACCGAGAAGACCATGATGTTCATCATCTTGAGTCTGATCATTGCCGTGGCAGCGTTTAATATCGTCTCCATGTTGGTGATGGTGGTCACCGACAAGCAGGGAGATATCGCCATTCTGCGAACGCTGGGCATGAAGCCCAAGTCGGTGATGAGCATCTTCATCGTCCAGGGCATGCTCATCGGCGTGATCGGCACCATCATCGGCGTGGTGCTCGGCGTGTTGTTGTCCGTGAACATGGTGCATATCGTGCCGTTCGTGGAAAACGTGCTGAATACCAGCCTGTTCTCGGCGGATGTCTATTACATCAGCCAGCTCAAGGGCGAGCTGCACTGGCACGACGTCTGGCAGATCTCGGCGCTGGCGCTCGGGCTGGCCTTCCTGTCCACGCTGTATCCGGCCTGGCGGGCGGCCCGTATCCAACCGGCAGAGGCGCTGCGCTATGAGTAATACATCGGTCCTGGCGGCCCGCGGGGTCAAAAAGACATTTACCGAGGTGCGAGAGCCGATCACCGTGCTCTCCAACATCGACCTAGACGTTGCCCCAGGGGCGCGTCTGGCCGTTATCGGCGCCTCGGGCTCGGGCAAGTCGACGCTGCTGCATCTGTTGGGCGGGCTGGACATCCCCACCGAAGGCACGGTCGAGATCGGTGGTCACGACATGACGCGCCTGTCGGATGCTGCCCGCGGCAAGCTGCGCAACGAGCGGTTGGGCTTCATCTACCAGTTCCATCATCTGCTGCCGGAGTTCACCACGGTCGAGAACGTGGCCATGCCGTTGCTTATCCGACGCGGTTCGAACAAGGTGGCACTGGACAAGGCTCGCGATCTGCTGACCAAGGTGGGGCTGGGCAAGCGCCTCGAGCACAAGCCCACCGAGCTGTCGGGCGGCGAGCGCCAGCGTGCTGCGGTGGCCCGGGCGCTGGTCACCGAGCCGGCCTGTATTCTGGCCGACGAGCCCACGGGTAACCTGGATCACCGCACGGCAGCGGCCGTGTTCGATCTCATGCTGGAGCTCAACGCCGAGAACAACACGAGCCTGATCATGGTCACCCATGATCGCAGCCTGGCCCAGCGCATGGATCATATCTGGACGCTGACGGACGGGCATTTGGCACCGGTCGAGAAATCCACCGTGGCCGAGTCGGTGATTTCGACGAACTAGCTGTCGTTGGGGCGCCCGCCGGCGCTCCGGCTACACCCCAATGACCCGCTTGGCCGGCTCGCCCGGCAGCTCACGCGCCAGCTTGGGCACGAGATAGCCCGGCAGTCGTGCGGCCACCGCCTGCATGAGGGCGACGGCGTCTGGCTCGGCGACCTCGAAGTGATGCACGCCGGCCACGCGGTCCAGCAGATGGATGTAGTAGGGCAGCACGCCGGCCGCGAATAGCGCCTCAGAGAGATCTACAAGCGCGGCCTCGTCGTCGTTAACGCCGGCCAGCAGCACCGCCTGATTGAGCAGCGTTGCCCCCGCGTCTTTGAGCGCGGCGAGGCTGCGAGTGACCTCCGGCGAGAGCTCGTTAGCGTGGTTGACGTGTACCACGATAACGACCGTTGCCCGACGGGCGGCTACCCAACCCAGCAGGCCGGCATCGATGCGCTCGGGCAGCACCACGGCGGTGCGTGTATGCAGCCGGATCCGCATGATGTGGGTCATCTCGTCAAGTGCGGTGCCGATCAGCGATAGGCGTTCGTTAGTGAGCGACAGCGGATCTCCGCCCGATAGGATGACTTCGCTGATGGAGGTGTCGGCGGCGATATGCTCGAGCGCCTGTCGCAGGTTGGAGCCACCGGCGTGCTGGCCCGCATAGTCAAAATAACGTCGAAAACAGTAGCGACAGTGCACCGCACAGGCGCCGGTTGTTACCAGCAGCGCCCGCCCGTGATATTTGTGCAACAGCCCGTGGCCGGCCGCGCTGGCCATGTCGCCCACCGCGTCCAGACCGAACCCGGGGACATTGCGCGTCTCTGCGTCCAGCGGCAGGACCTGGCGCAACAGCGGGTCATCGACATCGCCGCGGCGCATGCGATCGACGTACCCGGTGGGGACCCGCAGGCCGAACAATGTCGCTGCGCGATGTGCATCGGCCCGATAGGTCTCGGGCAGGTCCAGACGCTGGCACAACGTATCGACGTCGGTGATCGCCTCGCGCATCGCCTGCTGCCAGCCGGGGTGCGGATACGATAGACTGCGCGCCTCGCGAGAGGCGGCGTCGTGCGGTGAAGACATCGCCATACGCCTATTTTACCCGTTTGACGACACCGCGCGGTTCGTTTCGAGCCGGCCCGCTGGTGCAAGAGGATGTTCGAGCCATGGCGCAGTATTCAACCAACCAGTTCAAGGGCGGCCTGAAGATCATTCTGGACGGTGACCCGTACAACATCGTCGAGAACGAATTCGTCAAACCCGGCAAGGGCCAGGCGTTTAACCGCGTCAAGGTGCGTAACCTAAAGACCGGGCGCACCATCGAGCGCACTTTCAAGTCCGGGGACTCGGTCGAAGCCGCCGACGTGTTCAATCTCGACCTGCAGTTTCTGTATCACGACGGCGAGTTCTATCACTTTATGGACCCGGGCAGCTTCGAGCAGTACCAGGCCAGCGAAGCCGCGGTAGGCGACGCCGCCAAGTGGATCCAGGCCGAGGACAAGTGTGACGTCACGCTCTGGAACGGCGTGCCGCTACAGGTCGAAGCGCCAAACTTCCTGATTTCGCGCGTCGTGGAAACGGACCCGGGTGTTCGCGGCAATACCTCCTCGGGCGGCACCAAGCCGGCCACGCTGGAAACGGGCGCGACGGTCCAGGTGCCGTTGTTCATCGAAGAAGGCGAGCTGTTAAAGGTCGATACGCGCAAGGCCGAATACGTCTCGCGCGCCAGCGAAAGCTAAAGCCGCATGGCCGGGCTCGGCGCTTCGGGTATCACTGCGGATACGCTGGCCCGCCGGGCCGAGCTGCTGGCCGGCCTGCGCGGTGTGATGGCCCAGCGTGGCTTTCTGGAAGCCGACGGGGCGCTCCTGTCCCCGGCAGCACCGGCCGAGCGCGCGCTGGACTGTCTACACGTCGAAACGGCCGGCTATCTCGTGCCGTCCCCCGAACATGGGTTAAAGCGGCTTCTGGCCGAAAGCCGGCGCTCGCTCTATCAGCTCGGACATGTCTTCCGGGCCGGTGAGGTCGGGCGCTGGCATAACCCCGAGTTCACCATGCTGGAATGGTACGAGATCACCGCTCGTATGCCGGCTGCGATCGACACACTGGCCGCTGTACTCGCCGCGGCCGGCGCGCCGGCCGTGGTTCGCAGGCGCTCGTATCAAGCTGTTTTCGACGCTGTTCTGGGCATCGACGCACTCGAAGCGCCCATATCGGTGCTCGTTGCGTGTGCGCATGATCACGGCGTTGCGCCGGCTTCCAGCGGCGACGGCCAAGACCGCGTCTTCTGGCTGGATCTTTTGATGGGCCTGGTCGTCCAGCCCGAGCTGGGCCGCGACGGGCCCGAGATCGTCACTCATTTTCCGGCCGATGATGCCGTGCTCATCGCACTTGATCCCGCCGATGCCAGGCTCGGCCAGCGCTTTGAGTGTTTCTGGCAGGGCATCGAGCTAGCCAACGGGGCCACCGAGCTCACCGATGCCGACACGGCGCGCGCTCGCATGCAGCGAGAGCAGGCCGCCCGCGCGGCCCAGGGGTCGGCGCAGCCGCCGATCGACGAACGCCTGCTGGCCACCATGGACGACGGCTTGCCGGCCTGTGCGGGCGTCGCGCTCGGCGTGGATCGTCTGCTGGCCTTACTGCTGGGCGCCAAGAGCCTGGCCGAGGTGGTGCCTTTTGCCTGGCCCAGTCGCTAGGCGCTAGGGCGTGTCGTCATAAGA
>DCKU01000014.1 GCA_002320455.1 Salinisphaera sp. UBA1666 | reverse complement strand
GTCCCGCTGGTCTGCGATGAACCTAAAAAAAGCCTCCGTCACCGGAGGCTTTTCCGTGCTGGGCTCGCGCAGTAACTAGACGTAGTAGTCCAGCTCTTCCTGGTGCTTGAGCAGGTCGCGCAGCTTGTGCGGGTTATCACCGAAGAAGAACACCAGACCCCAGTGGGTGCCGAAGGCGTTGCGCTTGGTGACCGTTTCCTGAAGCGGTGCGGACAGCTCGTGGAAGTCGAAGTATTCGTGCTCGCTGACCTCTTCCGGGATCGCCAGCTGGGAGACCACGCGCTTGCGCGGATATACGCCGAAGCAACCGGCATAGCCCTTGGCGCCGGTGACCTCTTCGGGGAAGAAGTTGTCGACCTCTTCTTGGGTGGTCTTCGGATCGAACACCATCATCGACGCCTGATAGGCGTTGAAGCCGTAGGCGCGCTCGATCAGCTCGAAGGCCTTGAAGCCCGGCGGACGATAGGCCACTTCGCCGAAGTACATCGTACCGTCGGAGGTCACGAAATATTCGGGGTGGATCTGGCCGAACTGGATATCGAAGGTCTTGATCAGCAGCTCGATCTGCTGCGTGATCAGATTACGCCACGACTCCAACTCCGGCGTGGCCGGCACGAACACCGAGTAGCCCAGCGTCACGTACTCCGAGATGTTCAGGAACTGGATCTTGCCGTTCCAGATCCAGGCCTCGACCGCGAACTCCCAGCCGTCGAGATGGCTTTCCATCAGCAGCGGATATTCCGAGTCCGGAATCTGCTCGATTTCCTCGGCCGACTTGATCATGCGATGACCCAGACAGCCCGCCTTGTCGAAAGCCTTGAGATGGATCGGGTCTTCAGTATCGCCGTCGAGCTTGAGCAGCGTCTGGTTCACGCGCTTGAAGAAGCGATAAACATCATCGCGCTCGTGCGCTTCTTCGAAGATGCCTACGCGGATGCCGCCCAGCTGGGCACGACGCTTCATCAGCGCCTTGTCGCGGAACAGCACGGCCTGCCCGTGCAGACGCGGGTTGTCCATGAGCACGGCGTTGATCGCGCCGGCCCACTCGACCACTTCCTCGAACAGCGGCACGGCCGCGTCCACACCCATGTCCTTGAGCTTTTCGGCAATCTCGAGCGAGCGGTCGTTCAGGCGCTCAAAATTCCAAGGCACGTACGGAATATCGTGCTCTTTGCAATAATCCTCGGCCCATTCGGGAGCCACAACGACATAGCGCCGATCAAAGCGCTCGGCAGCCTCGATGGCCCCCATCGCCCAGCCCAACAGCGCAATATAGCCTTTTTCCGGATTCTTCTCTGCCATGTCGTCTCCATCAGAAGATGTGATGGATTGACCTTAGCACAACCGGCGCGAGCAGGATGATTCGCCGCCGAATAACACGCCCAGCATTCGGCACAGGCCGGACAGAATCAGACGACTCGAAAGAGGATTTAGCCTGCCCCGAGACCTGCAGACAAGACCTCGACGCAGTCGTCGTCGATCTTGTGAGTGATCAACTCGTCGGCGCGGGTCTTTCCGTAGTTGATAGCCATGATCGGCAGGCCCTGTCTGGCGGCCTCGCGCACGAAACGAAACCCCGACCACACCATGAGCGACGATCCGGCGACCAACACCGCATCAGCCGCCCGAAGGCCGGCCCAGGCCCGGTCGACCCGGGCCTTGGGTACGGAGCCGCCGAAAAACACGACGTCCGGCTTCAGGATGCCGCCGCACATGGGGCAATCGGGCACGTTGAAGCGGGCGTAATCTACGTCGCCCAGCTCGATGTCGCCGTCGGGACGAATGGCGTCGGCATCGGTCAGCCAGCCGGCATTGCCCTCGATGAGCCGGGTCTGGACGTCGTTGCGATGACTGCGATGCCCACAGGACAGACAGATCACCCGATCCAAACGCCCGTGCAGATCGACAACACCGCGGCTGCCGGCGGCCTGGTGCAAGCCGTCGACGTTCTGGGTCACCAGCAGCGAAAGCTGATCCCGACGGCCCAGCCCGGCCAGTGCTTCGTGCCCGGCGTTGGGCCGTGCCCGAGCCACCGGCGGCCAGCCCGCCATGCTGCGGGCCCAGTAACGCTGGCGCTTGGCGTGCTGCGAGATGAAAGCCTGATGCTGAATCGGACTGGCGCCCTTCCAGCCCCCCTCACGATCACGATAGTCGGGGATGCCCGAGCCCACCGACAGGCCGGCGCCGCTCAGCACGAACAGCCGCCGGTGCGCATCGATGTAGTCGCGCAGCAGTGCCACATTCGCCTCGCGATCGGTGGCCAACTCCAGACCGTCCGAGGTGTCGCTCAAGACGCCGCGCGGCTGTCGACGCCGATATCGGCCAGTGCGGCGCGCAGCCCTGAAATACCCGTGAAGTGATGAGCCTGCCAGTGCGCCGCTCGTGCACCTTCGACGTTCTCGATGCGATCGTCGATCAACACACAGTCGCCGGGCTTGGCATCCAGTGCTGCGCACACGCGCTCGTAGCCTTCCGGATCCGGCTTGCGATGACCAACGACATGCGAGGCAAACGGCTCGATGATGTCATCGAAGAACGCGAACTGGCGCTGGATATGACTCCAGTGCACCGGGTTGGTATTGCTGTAGCAGGCAATGCCGTAGCCCGCCTCGGATAGCTCGGCCACGAGTTCGGCTGTTTCATCGAAACAGCCAAGCAGCATGGCGTTGAGCGACACCACGAATTCATCGCGTGTCAGCGGCGTGCTCGCCACCTCGTTCAGACGAGCCAACAGCCCGTCGACCGACAGCTCGCCGGTCTCGAAGCGCTGGATCGCCGAGTGTGCCTGGCCGGCGTCGGGCGTGGTCAGCAGCTCGTCGAGACGAGCCGGTTGAATGCCGAAATCGGCCGCCAGGCGGCTGTGGGTGACGTCGCCGTGGGCCACGTCGACGAGCACCCCGCCCAGATCGAACACCAGCCAGTGGGACGATACTCTTCTGACAACATCATGCATGACAGACTCTACGATCCACGGGTGTGTGCTCGATGCACACGGCTTATTTCTTGTCGCCGTCGAGCAACGCGTTGACCTTATCGATGTAGCCCTGCATCGCCGTGTTTTCGTCGGTGCCCTTGAGCTTGGCCCAGGCATCGTATTTCGCACGGCCCTTGAAATCGGTCATGCCGGGGCGCTTGCCCGAGACGTCGCCGTCGTTGGCCTGCTTGTAGTGGGCATAGAGCGCCAGTAGGTCATCGTTGCTGGGACGACCGCTCAATGTTTCTACGTCTTTCTGGGCCTGCTCGAAGTCGGCTTTCACATCGGACATGGTTGTCTCCTCGATTGTTGGAATTTGTGCAGTATTGAGTCTATACCGCGCGTCGAATCCACGTCACAAATCGATGTGCCGGCGTATCGCCTTCCGCGGCCACGCGTTGTTCGGTCTCGATCTGCCAGGCCGCCCAGTCCACCGCGGGAAACCAGGTGTCACCCTCGTATTCGGCCTCGATATGCGTAATATCCAGGCAGTCTGCCTGATCCAGCAGCAGACGATAGATTTCGGCCCCGCCGATGACCATCAGCTCCGGGGCGTCGCCCGCGGCCGCGAGCGCGGCGGCCACATCGTGTACCGCGATCACATCATGGCGTAAGGCCAATGCCGACGAGCGCGAGAGCACGATGTTGTCGCGCTGTGGCAGCGGCTTGCCGATCGACTCGAAGGTCTTGCGGCCCATGAGAACCGGCTTGTGGCGGGTACGACGCTTGAAGCGCGGCAGATCGCCCGGGATATGCCACGGCATGCCGCCGTCGGCGCCAATCAGCCGATTGGCGTCCATGGCCACAATGAAGGTGATTCGAGGACGGTCGAGCTGTGTCATACGGCGATCGGCGCCTTGATCGACGGATGGGCCTGGTAGTCTTCGACCGAAATATCGCCGAAAGTGAAGGCGAACACGTCGGTAACCGCCGGGTTGAGCCAGAGCCGCGGTGCTGTCTTGGGCGTGCGCGAAAGCTGGGTCTCGACCTGCTCGAGATGGTTCAGATACAGATGGGCGTCGCCCAGCGTGTGTACGAACTCACCCACACCCAACCCGCAAGCCTGGGCCACCATATGCGTCAGCAGCGCATAGCTGGCGATATTGAACGGCACGCCCAGAAACACGTCGCCGCTGCGCTGATACAGCTGACACGACAGCCGCCCGTTGGCCACGTAGAACTGGAACAGCGCATGACACGGCGGCAGCGCCATATCGTCCACCTGGGCCGGGTTCCAGGCCGTGACCAGGTGTCGCCGCGAGTCCGGGTTGTGCTTGATGGACTCGATCACGCGGGCCAACTGGTCGATGGCCTGGCCGCCCGGCGCCGGCCAGCTTCGCCATTGATAGCCATAGACCGGACCGAGATCACCCTGCTCGTCGGCCCACTCGTCCCAAATTCGAACCTTGTTATCGCGCAGATAGGCGATGTTGGTGTCGCCCGCGATGAACCATAGAAGTTCGTGGATGATCGCGCGCAGATACAGCTTTTTGGTGGTCAGCACCGGAAAGCCGCGCGTGAGATCGAAACGCATCTGGCGGCCAAAGACCGAGCGCGTGCCCACCCCGGTCCGGTCGGCCTTGGTGGTGCCGTGATCGCGAATCTCGGCCATCAGATCCAGATAGGGCTGTTCAAGTGCGGCCATCAGCGCGCCTCGGATTCGCGTTCGGCAGTGTTCGGATCAACCCGGGTATACGCCCAGACGAGCATGATGAGGCCGGCCACGATCATGGGCGCCGAATAGGCCATGCCCAGCGTAACCCAGCCAAAAGCGATAAAGCCGGCAAAGGCATCCGGCTGACGAAAGAACTCACAGAACAGCCGGAAACTGCCGTAGCCCAGCAGGAACGCGCCAGAGACCGCCGCTCGCGGGCGGGGCCGCGATGAATAGATCCAAAGAATAAGAAACAGCAGCAACCCTTCGAGGCTGGCTTCATACAGCTCGGAGGGGTGTCGCGGCTGGTTGCCTACCTCGGGGTAGATCATCGCCCACGGCACATCAGTCACGCGCCCGATCAGCTCGCCGTTAATGAAGTTGGCGATACGCCCGAAGAATAGCCCCACCGGCACGATGGGCGCGATGAAATCGGTGATCTGGAAAAACGTACGCCGGGTCTTGGCGCCGAAGATGGCCGAGGCCACGAACACACCGATCATACCGCCGTGAAACGACATACCGCCGTCCCAGATCGCAAAGATCTGTAGCGGATGGGTCAAGAAAAACCCGGGCTGATACAGCAGTACGTAACCCAGACGGCCGCCCAGCACCACGCCCAGAACCACATAAAACAAGAGGTCGCCGACCTCTTCGCTGTTCCAGCGGATATGCGGCAGACGAGTGCGCCAGACCGCCAGCCCCCAGCCGACGAGAAACGACAGCAGATACATGAGTCCGTACCAGTGCACGGACAGCGGGCCGATCGAAAACGCGACCGGGTCGATCTCGGGACGTACGAACATGGCAGGTACTACAGCGAGTGGGACAAAAGGGCCACGCCTGAGCCGGGCTCAGGGACGCACCCAAGCATAGATCAGATCATCTTGAGGGCCGATGACATCCGCCCGGTTGGGCCGCATAGAACGCCGTCTGAGACAGCCTTCGAACGACATGCCCAGAGCCTTTAAAACGGCCGCAGAGGCGGGATTATCGGCATCGCACGTCGCCCAGAAGCGATAGATAGATGAAATCTCGCGTGCTGCGTCGAGCACGTGACCCGCGGCCTCACGCGCGATGCCCTGCCCCCAGTAGGCGGGGGCCACGATAAAACCGATCTCGGCGCCCTCGTCGCTGAACTGGCACGACGCCATGCCAACGAACGTCGCCGACGCGCGCAGCACGATGCCGTACGTAAAATCGTCGCCGGCGGCCCAGCCGTCGGCGACGTCGTCTAAGAAATCGTCCAGATCGTCCGGCGTTTCGTGGGTAGGCCACACCATATAGCGCGTAGCCACCGGATCACTGGCATACGCCCAGATAGCCGGGCCGTCTTGCGGTGTAGGCGCCCGCAAATCCAGCCGGGGCGTTGCGATGTGTCCGGGCATGACAATCATGCCCCAACACACTGCGCGACCGAGCCCGGGCTCCGGCCGGTAGTGGACATCAGCCGAGCGCTTCGGCGTATTCTGCGCCGAATTCGTCGCCCAGACGTTTCTTGAACGCATCCATCGTGAACGAATGGTTCTGGGTACCCGGGCGCTCGATCTTGATGGTGCCCATCAGCGAGGCGATGCGTCCGGTGGTCGGCCAGTCCAGGCCCTGCTGCAGACCGTAGATCAGCCCCGCGCGGAAGGCATCGCCGCACCCCGTGGGGTCCGCCAGTGCCGACGGGCTGCCGGTCGGGATCTCGTGGGTCTGGCCGTCGGCATAGATCAGCGAGCCGTTGCCGCCCTTGGTGACGATCAACGCCTTGAGCTGGGCAGCGATTTCGTCTTCGCTCATGCCGGTACGATCCCGTACCAGCTGCGACTCGTAGTCGTTGAGCGCCAGATAAGACGCCTGGCCGATGATGGTCTTCAGCTCGTCGCCGTTGAACATCGGCAGCCCCTGACCCGGGTCGAAGATGAAGTCGATACCGGCATCGGCGAACTGCTGCGCGTGCGCCACCATGCCGTCCTTGCCGTCGGGCGAGACCACGCCCAGCGTAAAGCCGGCGTCCGTGGGGACCGTCTGCTCGTGGGCATGGTTCATAGCGCCCGGGTGGAACGCTGTGATTTGGTTATCGTCCAGGTCGGTCGTGATATACGCCTGAGCGGTGTAGGCGTCGTCGATGACCTTGATGTAATCGCGGCTGATGCCGTGCTCGGCCATCCAGGCGCCGTAGTCGTCGAAATCCTTGCCGACGGTGGCCATGGCCTGGCCCTTGCCGCCCAGCAGCGCCAGCGAATACGCGATATTGCCGGCACAACCGCCGTACTCACGACGCATGTCGGGCACGAGAAACGACACGTTCAGCATATGAACCTGATCCGGCAGGATCTCGTTCTTGAACTGGCCCGAATAGACCATGATCGTGTCGAAAGCGATCGAACCGCAAATCAGAGCGGACATAGAACATCCTTAATCAAACCAAAGCGATGGCGCGGCCGCGTGTCATTGAACCGCCCGCGCCAAACAAGGCCGACATCTTGCCACAGTTGCGCCCGGCTTTTTATCCGCGGGTGCCCACAAGCGCCTCGCGAATAATGGCCTGCCAGCGCTCGGCCGCCAGCGGATAAGCATCGTGATCCACCGCCTGCGAGTCCACGCGGCGAGCGATCACGCCGCATAGACAGGCGGCCTCTAGCCCGAAGGTCGAACAGGTCGTGAACAGGGCCGCGGCTTCCATCTCGAAGTTCGCCACGCCCAGCGCCCGCCACTCGGCCAGCGAGCCCTGGAACGCGCGCCGCACATAGCCGGAGTGGCTGTCATAGCGCTCCTGGCCCGGCCAGAACGTATCCGACGAGGCCGTGATGCCCACGTGATGCGGCACGCCCAGCCGCTCGGCGGCGGCTACTAGCCGTTGGGTCAACGAGAACGAGGCGACGGCCGGGTACGCCATCGGCGCGTAATGGCTGGACGTGCCTTCCAGGCGCACCGCGGCCTTGCTGATAACGATATCGGCGAAGTCGATATCGGGCTGAATCGCGCCCGTGGTGCCGACCCGGATAAAGCGTTTGAGACCGATGTTCGCCAGCTCTTCCACGGCGACCGCCGTTGAAGGCGCGCCCAGTCCCGAGGAACACACCAACACGGGGCGCCCGTCCAGATGCGCCAGCCATGAACAGTATTCGCGATTGGCCCCCAGCGCGACGGCATTCTCATCCAGCGACCGGGCCAGATCCGCTACCCGGCCCGGATCGCCGGGCAGCAGCACATCGGCACCCCCCTGGATATCGGCAGCCGACAAGGCGATGTGATATTGGCGTTGATCGCTCATATCGTGTCTCTCAATCAATGGGCTGGCCCCGTAGTCCGGTCAGGCCGAAAAACGCAGCCGCGGTGGCCCCGATATCGCAGAAGCTGGCGCGCCGGCCGTGGCTGCCTGGGACCACGCCGGGTCCGCGCAGCAGGACCGGGACCGTTTCACGCGTATGGTCGCTGCCGGGCGCCGTGGGATCGTTGCCGTGATCGGCGGTCACGATCAGCAGATCCGCGGGCGAAAGTTCGTGGATGAAGGTTCCGAGCCGCCTATCGAAGCGGGCCAGTTCGTCTGCATAGCCGGCCACGTCGCGGCGGTGGCCGTACTTGGAGTCAAAGTCGCAGAAGTTGGCAAAGAACAAGCCCGAGCCGTGGCCACCGGCGAGCGCGCCCTCGAGGTTATCGAAAACCGCGTTCAGCCCGGTGGCCGGATACTGGGTATCGATGCCGCGATGCGCGAACAGGTCACCGATTTTGCCGAAGGTGGTCACCCGTATGCCACGGTCGCACAGCGCGTCGAGCAGCGTGGGCGCCGACGGCGGGATCGCGAAGTCTCGCCGGTTGTCCGTACGCTGAAAATCAGCCGCGATGGCGCCCGCAAACGGGCGCGCGATCACCCGGGCGATACGATGGTCGTCACACAGCCGACGGGCGATTTCACACACGCCGTAGAGTCGCTCCAGCCCGAAGTGACGCTCGTGGGCAGCGATCTGCAGCACGCTGTCGGCCGAGGTATAGACGATGGGACGGCCCGTATCGCAGTGGGCCGCGCCGTGCTCAGCGATGACGGCGGTCCCCGAGGCACGCCCGACGGTAATCAGGCCCGGCAGACCGGCCTCGGCGACCAGCGTCTCAAGCAAGGCCGACGGATACGGCGCGTCCGGGTCCTCGCCGAAATAGCCCCAGTCTCGTTCGACTGGCACGCCAGCAATCTCCCAGTGACCGCCGGTGCTGCCCTTGGGCGCGCCCTGCGGCAGCGCATGGGCCCAGGCAGCCGTCTCGGCTGTCTGGCCTATACCATGTGGCAGTGCCTGACCGCGGGCCTCATTGGCCGCCTCGCCCAGACCTAGGCGGGCCAGGTTGGCCAGCTTAAGCGTCGGCGTGGCGGCCACGATATGGCCCAGCGTATCGGCGCCGTCGTCGCCGTAACGCCCTGCGTCGGGGGCAGCGCCGATACCCACGGAATCCATCACCAGCAGGATACAGCGGCCGGGTGTAGAGGCAGCCCGCTTCATGTCAGCTCGCGCAGCGCGCCCGGCAACAGCTCGGCGAGCTCGAACGGCGGCGTCTTCGTGTCTCGTGTGACGGCCATCACCCTGCACTCGTGGGCCGCCAGCTCGGCCAGCTTCTGACGACACTGCCCACAGGGCCAGGTCGGCGTGGCGGCGTCGGTGGCCGCCCCCACGGCAAAGCCCGAGTACGGCGCGTACGCGTTGGCACGAACCTGCCAGGCAGCAGCGGCGAGCTTTGCCCAGTCGATAGCCGCACTCATGCGCGCCGGCCCTCGTTCGACAGCGGCGGCTCGGGCAGTACCCGGCGCAGCAACGCATACAGCGCACAGGCCAACACCGAGGCAATGACGGTCCACGGGAGCGTGTCGGTCAACACACTCGGCAGACCGTCGAAATAGCCCAGCAGCGACAGCCCCACGCCGACCACGAAGGCGATACAGGCGCTGGGACGGAACTGTTCGACCAGGCGGGCTTTCTTCTCGAAAAAGACGGCCGGCGGCGTGGCCCGTTTCTGTACCACCACCCAGTCGAACATCATCAAAGACGTGAATGGGAACAAGAACACGCCCAGCACCGATAGAAACGGCTCGACGTGGTCCAGAATACCGCCCACGGCCATCAGGGTCGCCACCAGACCCAACGCGAGCGACGCCACGGGCTGATCGTAACGATGCGGCTCGCGTACGATCTCGCTGGCCGCCAGCAGCTTGGTCACCGCCGGGTAAAGATTCATGGCGTTGGTATGGGCGATGGCCAGAATGACGCCGAGTGCTGCCACTGCCCCGCCCACGGGCAGGTCCTTGGCGATCAGGGCGATATTCCATTCGCCGGTCGAGGCCTTTCCGACCAGCCCCAGAACGCCCATCAACAGCACCGGCAGCAACACGCCCACGGTGGCCGCGCTGAAGTAGGCGGCCCGCCGGGTACGCGACTCATCGGCCGTCTTTGGCGGGCAGAACCGCGAGACCGTAGAAAATTCATAGGCCCAGGCCAGCAGCGAAAAGCTCAGAATGGTCTGGACGATCGCGCCCCAGTGCACCGAGCCGCTGGCCTCGAACGGCAACACCAGCGGATAGCGCGTGACCATGTAGTAGATGAGCACGCCGTAGCTGGCGATAAAGATGAACGCGGTCCAGTTATAGAAACGCTCCAGCCACTTCATGCCCAGAAACACGAGCCCGGTCTGGCCGATGCCCAGAAGCCAGTACCACATGCTGCCGTAGCCCGGGTAGAGCGTGGACAGAATCTGGCCGCCGACGTCGGTATTCAAGCCGAACCAGCCGGCCCCGACCAGGGTATAGAGAATCGCCAGAAAGAAAGACGCGCCCGGGCCGAAGGTGGCCCGGGCGGTCACCAGCGAAATCAACGGCACCTCTCGGCCCTGCTCCGAAAACAGTCCGGCCGGAATAATGCCGATGAGACCAGCCACGATGACCGCGATGAAGAAGTTGGTCAGGCCCACGTCGTAGAGCAATAGACCGATGACCGGCGTGGTCGCCGACGCCGAGGCCAGGCCCCAGATCGAGAACAACGACAGCGCCGACATGTCGCGGCGTGCCTCGGGCACCGGGGCGATGCCGATGGTTTCGACGTTTTCCGAGCCGGCCGTGGCCGCAGGCGTGTCGTCGTGTAGGTCGCTTGATGCCATAGTCAGAACTGCCAGCCGATGGCCAGGTAATACCCCCAGCCGTTCTCATCCAGGCGCTGGGGCCCGTTGCCGAAATTCAGAATCGCCCCGTCTTGCCACTGGCCGCCGTTCTTGAAATAGCGCGCGGCGAAAAAATAGCGCAGGTGGGTATAGGACAGGATGAATACGTTGGTCTCGACCAGCGCGTCGTTGGTCCGAAACGGCCCGGCTCGATCGCCCAGCTCCGAGCCGAAGTCGTAATTGAGAAAACCGACATAGAGCAGGTTGCCATCCAGCGGCCCCTTGCCGAGCGGGACCGAGTAGTTGGCCTGGAAACGATAACCGTCCCAGGTGTCTACCGTGGGCGCGTTGTAGGGGCTGTTGCCGTTTCGTACG
>DCKU01000082.1 GCA_002320455.1 Salinisphaera sp. UBA1666 | reverse complement strand
CTGCGCAAGCGTGCTAGAACGATGGATTGCCGTAAAACAGCCCTTGTCCCGAAGGGTTGGGCCGCAAATCGCGCTTAGCGGCGTTGCGAGTCTTGGTCGTGGCACGCCACGACGCTGCGACTCACGCCTTGCAGGACACGATTTGCGGTCTCCAACGCGGCGCTCGTATGGAACCTCAACAGGCCCTAGAGATCAGCTAGCGGGTGGGCGCCGTTCCAGCCCGCCACGAAATGGTCCGCGACGTGGGCCGCCGGCACGTCGGCGATAGTGGTATAGGTCCAGGCCGGCTGTTTGTCCTTGTCGACCAGCAGCGCTCGAACGCCTTCGGCGAAGTCGGCGTGACGACAACAAGCCAGTGCCATGGCCAGCTCGCGCTGCATGCACTGGGCCAGCGATAGATAACGCCCGGTTTCCAGCTGATCGTGGATCAGATGTGCGGTGGTCGGGCAGCCATCGACCAGGTTCTGGGCGCAAGCCGCCAGCCACTCGTTGCTCGAGTCGGTCAACGCGGCCAGCCCGCTGACCACGTCGACGAGATGACTGCCGGCAGCCGCGCGCTGAAGCGTGGGCGCTTCAGCCATGAGCTGTGATTCGGCGACTTCGGCGGCGCGTGCCCGCTCTTCGGCCTCGGCGAGGATCGTCGAGACGGTGTGCTGCGGGTCGTGCCAGTCGCTGGCCTCGCCCAGGGCGGCCATGACCGAGTCCTTGGCCTCGTGACGAATGGCGTGTTCGGCCAGCCCGGCAAACAACGTGTCGGCCGGCGACAGCGTGGCGCCGGTGAGCGCTGCGAAGCGTGCCATGTAATGCGGCAGGCGCGAGAAGAACCAGGTGGCCCCACAATCTGGGAACAGGCCGATCTTGATTTCTGGCATGGCCAGGCGGGTGGTTTCGGTCACCACACGATGTGACGCGCCCGCAAACAGGCCACAGCCGCCGCCCATGACGACACCGTGCCCCCAGGCGATGACCGGCGTGGTCAGGCGGTGCAGGTCGTGACACAGCCGGTATTCCTGGGTGAAGAAGCGTTCGGGATAATCGGCCGGCGCTTCGCCGATCTTGGACCGATACAGGTTCACGATATCGCCGCCGGCACAGAACGCCTTGTCGCCGGCGGCGTCGATGACGATCGCCACGACCTCGGGCCGAGCTTCCCAATCGTGGATAGCCGCCAGCATGGGCTCGATCATATCCAGGGCCACGGCGTTGAGCGCTTTCGGGTTGTCGAGAGTCAGGTGGCCGATAACGGCGCCACCGTTCAGCGGAACTTCAATTTTATGGATTCGTGACATCGTGATCCCCGTCGATTGTCCCAAAAAAGCTGTCGTGTCGCGTACTCACGGACTATCAACAAAAATGGTGTGTTGTGCTAAATTCTAAATCTGCGATCGGGGGTTACCGATCGGAGCAAAGCAATTATTAAGGAGTTGCGAAGATGATCAAGACGGTTTTCAAGACGGCGTTCGCTGCCGGTATCGTGGCCGCCGCGGCCGGTTGTGCCAGCTCGAACAGCCCGATGCAGTCGCAGATCGACCAGGCCATGCGTAAGGCCGAGTCGGCTCAGTCGACGGCTAACGAAGCCCAGCAGACCGCCAACCAGGCGCTGCAGACGGCGAACCAGGCCAAGTCGATGGCGCAGGCCAATTCGCAGCGTATCGAGCGTATGTTCCAGACTTCCCAGCAGAAGTAAGACATACGCGCAGCCGCCGCTGCGTCGGCGGCTCGTAAAAAAGCCCTGTCGGGTTTCGACAGGGCTTTTTTGTATCCGCTTAACGCAGCCGAGCACCCCGGCCCGGCCGTCGTTAACCTTGGCGGAACGGATCGGCGTCGCCGGCTTCGTCGGCGGTTTGCGCTTCACGCGCCGCGGGCTCGGCTGAAGCGGCGCGTTGCGTGGCTGCGCCGCCGCCGATGGGCTCGGGAATACCGTCGGTCTGACGCGCGACCTGTTCGGCCACGTTCCAGTCAACCGGGGTGTTCGGCCGGTCTTCAGTCGCGCCGATAAGCTCTTGTACCCAGGGGGTGAATGACTTCACCGGCGCATCGCCGTCGGCGTCCGGCGGGTGCGCTTCCATGACCAGATGATCTTCGTCCCAGCCGATCTTGTAGGGCTGGCTGACGATGTTGACCGGCATGCCGACCTCGGCCATAGAGAACAGCTTCTCGATATCGGCCGGGAACAGCCGGATGCACCCGTGCGAGACCTTCATCCCGATACCGGCCGGCTTGTTGGTGCCGTGAATCAGGTACGAGGGCAGCGCCAGGCGCAGCGCATACTGGCCCAGCGGGTTATTGGGCCCCGCTTCGACCACGTCCGGCAACGGATCGCCTTTTTCGGCGTGTTCTTTCTTGATCGAGGCCGGCGGCGTCCAGGTGGGATTGGGGATTCGCTGTGAAATACGAGTTTCGCCCAGCGGGGTCCCCCACCCCTGTCGGCCGATGCCGATCGGGAAGGTGAATACCTTGCCGGCGTTTTCGCTTCCCTTGGGCGGGAAGTAAAACAGCCGCATCTCCGGGATGTTGATCACGATACCGGTACGTTTGACATCCGGCAGCACGTAAGCCGTCGGGATGATCAGGTCGGTATCGCCGGGCAGCCACGGATCCACGTCGGGGTTGGCCAACCGGAGTTCGCGATAGCCGACATCGTACTGACGCGCCAGCGCCACAAACGTGTCGGATTCCTTGGTTCGAACGTGTTGCACCTTGCCGATGACATCCGAGCCTTCGGCCGGAGCGTCATACATGGCCGCGGGGGCGGCGCTGGCGAAAGCCATCGCGGCTAAGGCCAGGCCCAGGCGCAACTTGAGTCGTGTCATGCCGGTGTAGGAATCAGAAAAAGACATGTCGTCTCCGCAAGGTCTCACCCGAAAGCTATCTGCGATAGCCGGGGGACCGGATCAGGGCTAGGGTCTGTTGAGGTTTCATACGAGTCCGCGCCAAGCGCTGTTCTGCGGCAAGACGAGGCGTAGCGCGCGTCGCGCAGTCATTCTGCGCAAGCGTGCTAGAACG
>DCKU01000040.1 GCA_002320455.1 Salinisphaera sp. UBA1666 | reverse complement strand
GCGACAGGTTGTGCAGAGCTTCCCGAGACGGCTATTTTGGCAGGCTTTCCCGCAACGAGCGGCCCGCTATGGCCCATGACTCCGAGCTGACCGCCGCCTGGCGCGATCTGCCCGACGGCGACGAGCTGACCACCTCGATCTCTGACATGTTGGCTCAGGCCAAGCGCCTGGGCGCTGATGCCGCCGAAGCCAGCCTGACTGCCTCCCGCGCCCTGTCGGTCTCGGTTCGCGGCGGGACTCGTGATGCGCTGGACTTCGAGGGCGATCGCACGGCCTCGATCACGGTATATCGCGGCGGGGCGAGCGGCTCGGCCTCGACCACCGATCTGTCGGGGCCAGGTCTGACCTGGGCGCTGGACAAGGCCAATACCATCGCGCGTTTTACCGAGGTCGATCCCTACGCCGGGTTGGCCGACGCCGATCTCATGGCCGGGCAGTGGCCCGATCTGAATCTCTACAATCCGTGGTCGATCACGGCGGCCGAGGCCGAGGCGCTGGCCGGCGAGATCGAGCAGGCGACGCTGGCGCACGATTCACGAATCAGCCAGACCGAGGGCGCAACGGTCGCCACCCAGGACGCGATTACGGCTTATGCCAACAGTCATGGTTTCATCGGCATCGAGCGAGCCAGCCGTCATGCGCTGTCCTGCACGGCGATCGCCCATGACGCCGCTGATCGCATGCAGCGCGACATCGCGTTCTCACAGGCACGGCGTGCGACAGACCTGGCCACGGCTGCTGCCGTCGGCGGCCTGGCCGGCCAGCGCGTCGTGGACCGCCTGGGCCCGCGCTCGGTCAAGACCGGGCCAGCCAGTGTCGTGTTCGCCCCGCGCGTGGCGCGCAGCCTGTGGGGCCACCTGCTGGGGGCCATTGCCGGCGGTGCGCTCTATCGCGACGCGAGCTTTCTGAAAGACGCCATCGACACCCCGATCGCGGACCCGGGGCTGACCATTAGCCAACATCCGCATCGTGCCTACGGCTTGGCCAGCGCCGGCTTCGACGGCGACGGTGTCGCCACCCGCGATCGAACGCTGGTCGCCAACGGCATCCTGCGCGGCTATGTGCTGTCAGCCTACTCGGCCCGGCGGCTCGGGATGGCGCCGACCGGCAACGCCGGCGGCGTATTCAATATCGATGTCGCCCCCGGCGCGGCCAGCTTCGACGAGCTGATCGCCGATATGGGCACCGGCCTGGTCGTGACCGAGCTGATGGGCCAGGGCGTCAATCTCGTCAACGGTGACTATTCGCGCGGTGCGGCCGGCTGGTGGGTCGAAAACGGCCGGTTGGCCTACCCGGTCGAAAACGCGACCATCGCGGGCAATCTGGCCGACATGTATCGCGGCATCACGCTGGCCAACGATGTCGATACCACCTCGGCGCTGGCCACGCCCAGCGTGCGCATCGAGCGCATGACGGTGGCCGGTTGACCGGAGCGCGCGAACGGCTCGGAACCGCGCGTCTAGTGCATAAGAAACAAGGTGCCCAGGCCCAGGAATGCGGCAAAGCCGACCACATCGGTGAACGTGGTCAGCACTACTGAGCCGGCCAGGGCCGGGTCGATGCCCATCTTCTTCATGGCCAGCGGAATCGCCACGCCGGTGATCGCGGCGTTGAGCTGGTTAAGCACGAGCGCGACCGCCATCACGAGTCCCAGCGTCATGTCGCCGAACCAGACCAGCGCGATGCCGCCCACGACCACGCCCCACAAGATGCCGTTGATCAGTGCCACGGCCAGTTCCTTGGCCAGCAGCGCACGGGCGTTGGCAAAACCGATCTGACCCAGCGACAGGCCGCGAATCATGAGCGTGAGCGTCTGAGAGCCGCCGATGCCGCCCATGCTGGCCACGATCGGCATGAGCACGGCCAGCGCCACGACCTGGGACAGCGCATCGGAAAACAGCCCCACAACCTGTGAGGCCAGAAACGCCGTTGCTAGGTTGGCGCCCAGCCAGACCGCGCGTCGGCGCGCGCTGCGCGGAATCGGGGCGAATACGTCCTCTTCCTCGTCCAGGCCGGCCAGGCTCATGATGCTGTGCTCGGCCTCGTCGCGGATCACGTCGACCACGTCGTCGATGGTGATTCGGCCCAACAGGATGCCGTCGGCGTTGACCACGGGGGCAGAGATCAGATCCAGATCCTGGAAACGCTTGGCCACCTGGGCCGCCGGCATATCCACCGCCAGCGCGTCGATATCGGTATCCATGATCTCCGAGACATCGCGCTCGGGATCCAGCGTGACCAGCTTGGACAAGGGCAGCATGCCCAGATAACGGCCGTAGCGGCTGACCACGAACAACGACTCGGTGTCTTCGGGCAGGCTGGCACGCTGTTTAAGATAGCGCGACACCACGTCCAGAGAGACGTCCGGACGCACGGTCACGGTGTCGTTGTTCATCAAGCCGCCGGCCGAGGCCGGGTCATACGACAGAACGACCTTGAGCCGTTCTCGGTTCTCGATGTCCATGGCCCGCAGCATTTCGCGGGTGACCTGCTCGGGCAGGTCCTCGATCAGATCGGCCAGGTCATCGATGGCCATGCCTTCGGTGGCGGCCAGCAGCGTATCGTGCTCCAGCGCGTCGATGAGCTCGGCACGGACCTCATCGTTGACGTGAAGCAGCGTTTCGCCGTGATCGGCCTCTGGTACGAGGTTCCAGACCACCTCGCGCTTGTCGCGCGGAATCGATTCCAGCAGCAGCGCGGTCTCGGCCGGATGCATCGAGGCCAGCATTGGTTTCAGGCGGCGCATGCGGCCTGATGTCACCGCGGCATCGAGTTTTTCCAGGCGTTCTTCGAGGGCTTTCTGGTCAGTCATGCGCGCTCTCGCTGGCCGGCTTCTGGCCGGGGCAGGGGTCGTCGGTTGTGATTACGATGCCACGCGCGCTGTCCGGAGGGCAGCCCGCAGGCGCGCTGCGACATCGCAGGCGTCGCTGCTACGACGCAAATCTAAGTCTCAGCTTAGGCCAGCACGGCTGAACTCAGACCGTAAGTGCTGTGCCGCCGGGCCGGCGACTGCGGTTTATCCCGCGCCGTCGCGCCCGAGTGCGTCCAGGGCTTCGCGATAGGCCGAGATATCGCTCAAGGCGAGTATTTCGGTGGCCCGCTGACGCAGGCGTGCGACGTCGGCGCCCATCACGGCGCGCTTGACCTCCAGGACGCTGGCCGGATGCATAGAGAATTCGGTCAGCCCCAGGCCCAGCAGCAGCGGCGTATAGCGTTTGTCCGAGGCCATCTCGCCGCACATCGATACGCTGATGCCGGCGGCCTTGCCGGCTTCGATAGTCATGCGGATCAGCGTCAGCACCGCCGGGTGCAGTGGGTCGTAGAGATAGTTGATCTCGTCGTCGATACGATCGATGGCTAGCGTGTACTGAATGAGATCGTTGGTACCCAGCGAAAAGAAATCGCAGTAGCGCGCCAGGCTGGGCGCGGCCAGGGCCGCGGCCGGCACTTCGATCATCGCCCCGACGGGCAGGTTTTCGTCGAAGGGAATGTTTTCGCGCCTGAGCTCGGCGGCCACCTCGTCGATCAGGTGTCGGGCCTGGCGCATCTCGCCGACCGTGGAAATCATGGGCAGCATGATGCGCATCGGCCCCTCGGCCGAGGCCCGCAGCAGCGCCCGCAGCTGGGTACGAAACAGGCCTGTCTCTTTCAGACATAGCCGAATCGCGCGCAGGCCCAGCGCCGGGTTGGTGGCAATCTTGTTGGTACGGCCCAGCTGTTTGTCGGCACCGGCATCCAGCGTGCGGATGGTGATGGGCCCGTCCACGGCGGATAGCACCTGGCGATAGGCTGCCAACTGTTCGTCCTCGCTGGGCGAGTCCTCGCGGTTCATGAACAAGAACTCGGTGCGATACAGGCCAACGCCTTCGGCCCCGACCTGGCCGGCTTCTTCGGTATCCGTGGGCAGCTCGACGTTGGCCAGCATGGTCACGTGGACACCGTCGGCTGAGACGGCCGGCTCGTCCCGAAGTACCGTAAGCATGCGCTGATAGCGCGCGTTGGCTGCCTGCCGATGTCGAAAGAACGCGAGCGCGCCTTCGTCGGGCCCGGCCAGGAGGTGGCCGGCCTCGCCGTCGAGGATCAGCGTTTCATCGTCGGCCAGAATCCGGCGCACGCCGCGCACGCCCACAAGTGCGGGGATGCGCAGGCTGCGTGCCAGAATCGCCGTGTGCGACAGCGGCCCGCCATGTTCGGTGACAAAGCCGGCGATACCCTGCTGATGCAACAAAATGATATCGGCCGGGGCCAGCTCGTCGGCGACCACGATCGGCGGCGGGGCGGCTTCGTCGGTATCCACCGGGCGCACCGGCTGTTCTTGATTGAGCAGCACCCGCTGGAGCCGCGCGGTCACGTGCACGATATCGTCGCGGCGCGTGCGCAGATAGCTGTCGTCCATCTGATCGAATACGTCGATCAGCTCTTCGGACTGGAGCTTGAGCGCCCACTCGGCGTTGCACAGATCGTCGGTGATGCGGGCGGCCACGGTATCGATCAGCGCGGCATCGTCCATCATCAGCAGATGGGTTTCGATGAAGGCCCCGATCTCCGAAGGCGCGTTGGCCGGGATCTGTTCGCGTACCGCGGCCAGCTGCTCACGCCCGTCGCGTGCGGCCTGCTTGAAGCGAGCGATTTCGGCGGTGACGTCGTCGGCGCCGATGCGATATTCGGGAATATCCAGATCGGCGCCGTGCATGCGATGACACGCACCGATAGCGACGCCGCGCGATATGCCGATACCGGATAGCCAGAGACTCATGACAGCGCTACTGCGACTCGCCGAAGCGATCGGCGACCAGATCAGCCAGGCCGTCGAGGGCTTCCTCGGCGTCGGGGCCTTCAGCGGTGACGGTGATATGACTGCCGCGGGCAGCAGCGAGCATCATCACGCCCATGATGGATTTGCCCGAGACTTCTCGCCCGTCCTTGACCACCGTGATGCGTGATTCGTAGCGCGAGGCGACGGTCACAAACTTGCTCGCCGCTCGGGCATGCAGGCCGAGTTTGTTGACGATGGGCAGGTCACGCGTGGGCATATCTCAATCCTTATTGTTTTGCGCGCGTTTGCGCACGGGCCGCGGCCTTTGGCTCAGGTGAGTCGCTGTGTTGTGCGCTGGCCCGACTCGGCGGCCAGCTCGGCCAGCGCGGCCAGATCACGGTCGTGATAATTATAGACCCGTAGGAGCATGGCCAGACCGAGGCCGGCCACGATCTCGGTACGGGGGCGCGCGTCGGCCAGCCGACAGACGTGATTACAAGGCGTGGCCCCGGCAATGTCGACCAGTATCAGCGTAGCACCCGGTGCGACCAGCGCGGCCTCGATAGCATCGTCTTGAGACGAATCGTCGCTGTTCTGATGATCGCTTTGGACATAATCGACACAGGTCGTGGCCAGCGGCGCAGTGCCTACGATGCGGCGGGCAGCCGTGGCCAGGGCCGAGGCGACGGGCGCGTGCGCCACGAGCAGGAGCCGGGTGGGGGCGACAGGCGAGCTCATAGCTCGTTGTGGCGGACCAAAACATGGCCCTGGTCGGCGCGTAGACGCTCGGCCACGCGCTCGGCCAGATACACCGAGCGATGCTTGCCGCCGGTGCAGCCGATCGCCACGGTGATATACGTTCGGTCCTGGGCGGCGAAGTCGGGCAGCCAGCGGGCCAGAAAATCCGAGATGTAATCGCGCATTTCGGCCACGGCCGGTTGGGCGTCGAGATGATCGATGACGGGCTGTTCTAGACCGGTCGCGCTGCGCAGCCCGGCCACCCAATGCGGGTTCGGCAGACAACGCACGTCAAAGACGAAGTCCACGGCCGGCGGCAGGCCGTACTTGAAGCCAAACGACTGGACCAGGATCGACAGCTCACCGGCCACCCGGCCTTCGACCTCGTTGCGGACCAGGTCGCGCAGCTGGTGGATGTTCAAACGACTGGTATCGATCGAGACATCGGCTTTTTCGGCGATCGGCTGCGTCAGCGCGAGATCGGCGTCGATAGCGTCGACCAGCGTGCGATTGTCGCCGGTCAGGGGATGACGCCGGCGGGTCTCGGAGTAACGTCGAAGAAGTGTTTTCTGATCGGCGTGGAGAAACAGCACCTGCAGATCAATACCGCCGGCACGCAGCGTGTCGATGCGCTCGGCAAAGTGCTCGATTTCCTGCTCGCGCGCCCGGGCGTCCACGCCCACGGCCAGCCGATCGAAATCTAGGCCCTGGCGATGTAGCGTGTCGGCCGAGACCTCGCCGAGCAGGCCCAGCGGCAGGTTATCGATACAGTAGTAACCCAAATCCTCGAGCATGTTCAGGGCCACGGACTTGCCGGCGCCGGCCAGCCCGCTGACGACGGTCACTCGCATTCGTTTCTCCCGATGGCCTGAGCCTGGCGTGCGGCGAACTGTTCGTCGGAATGCTGGCCTTGCATGCGCAGCAGATGATCTCGGGCGGCGGCCTCGACCAGCACCGACAGATTATGGCCCACCGCCACCGGCAGGCAGATTTCCGGAATCCGCGTGTCCAGGATCTCACGCGTGGTCCGGGCGCCGGTCAGGCGATCGGGCTCGAGCGGCACTTCGGCATCGGGGCGCACCAGCCGGATGATCAATCCCAACTGTTTGCGGCGCTTGATGGCGGCTTCGCCGAACATGGCCCGGATATTCAAGATGCCCAGGCCGCGCACTTCCAGAAAATCCTGTAGCAGGGGCGGGCTGCCGCCGTTCAGATCGTCCGGGCCTAACAGTACAAATTCCGGCGCATCGTCGGCCACGAGCCGATGGCCGCGGTTGATCAGCTCCAGCGCCAGCTCGGATTTCCCAACGCCGGGATCGCCGATCAACAACAACCCGATCGAGAGCACTTCGAGAAACACCCCGTGTAGGGTGATCTGGCGCGCCAGGCTCTCGCCCAGAAAATGACGCAGCCGATAAGCGACCCGGTGGCCGCTGGCTTTCGTGGTGAATACGGCAATTCCGCCCTCACGCAGCGCGTCGTGGAGCGTGGCGTCCAGTCCGCAGCCGTCAGCGAGGATGACCAGCTTGGTCCGCGCCGACGACAGCTGCTGGCGGACATGCGCGGCAAGATCCGGCGACAGGCCGTCGAGGTATGCGATTTCGGGCTCGCCCACGATCTGGACCTGGGGCGGATGGATGAAGTTGAGATAACCCACGGTCGGCACGCGCCAGCCGCGGTGCTCGGTAGGTCCAATGGTCAGGCCGGCGCCAATCTCGGGCTCGGGCCAAGCCAGATCCAGCGAGCTCGATAGCCGTTCGTAAACGGTCTCGATGGCCACGCGGCGCTCGTTGGCGTGGGCGATGGCCGCCTCGGCCACATGTTCGGACAGATCCTCGTGCATCAGCCGGCAACGACGTCGTGGGCCAGCAGCGTGCGATACAGGGCGGCATCGTCATCGGCCTCGCGCAGATCGGCCACGATCGATTCCGAGGAGAACAGTTCGGCCAGGGCGCGCAGCAGCTTCAGGTGATCGTCGGTGGCCGACTCGGGCACCAACATGCCGAAGATCAGATCCACCGCCACGTTATCCGCGGCTTCGAAGTCTACGCCCTGGGGCAGACGAATGAAGGCACCGATGCAATCGTCGCAGCCTTTCATACGGGCATGCGGCAAGGCCACGCCGTCGCCAACCCCCGTGCTGCCGAGCTTTTCGCGCCCGATCAGCCCCTGAAAGACATCGGCCGCCGTGAGATAGGGGGTGCCCTCGGCCAGAATCTCGGCCAGCTGTTCCAGAGCACGTTTCTTGGACTGGATCTCGGGCACGCCGCGTACGCGTTCCGGCGCTATGATATCGGCGATCGTCATGTCGTCGGCCCTGTAATGGTGGTGGGCAGGCAACGAGAAAGACTGGTCATGCGACACCGTGTGGGTTGACAAAGATCACGGCCGGATCGAATGGCCGATCCGGCCGGGCAGGCGGTCGCTCTGGAAAGACCAGGGCTCCCGGATTGGTATCTAGTCCGTACTCATATCGATGTGACGGGCTTCGCGGTTGTGATGATCGCAGGCTTTTTCCTTGTGCTTGACGGTCTGGCGGTCGAGTTTGTCGACCATGGCATCGATAGCTGCGTACATGTCTTCCTTGGTGGCCTCGGCGTGCAGCGTGGCCCCGCGGATCTGCATGGTGGCCTCGGCCTTGTGACGCAGTTTCTCGACCTCCAGCACGACTTCGGCATCCAGCACGTGGTCGAAATGGCGCTCGATGCGTTCCATTTTCGAGCCGACATAGTCACGTAGCGCATGGGTCATATCGATGTGATGACCAGAGACGTTGAGGTTCATTGCGTGCTCCTTGGCAGCAGTGGGTAAGACCTGCAACCGGCGCCGACGTGTCGGGCCGATTTGATTCAACACTACGTCAACAATTCGAGCGTTTCTTACGTCGTTCATGCGTGGGGGCAATACCCAACGCTTCGCGATACTTGGCCACCGTGCGACGAGCGACCTTTATCCCGGCCTCCAGCAGCTGATCGGCCAGCTTGCTGTCGGAAAGCGGCTTGTCCGCCGGCTCCGCGGCGATCAGGCGCTTGATCATCGCCTGGATCGCCGTGGCCGAGGCGCTGCCGCCGTCGGTCGTCGATACGTGGCTGGAAAAGAAGTACTTGAGTTCGTATACACCGCGAGGTGTTTGCATGTACTTGTTCGCCGTTGCCCGCGACACGGTCGATTCGTGGATATCCAGTCGTTCGGCAACATCGCGCAGCACCAGCGGCTTCATGGCCTCTTCACCATATTCCAGAAAACCCCGCTGGGCTTCAACTATGGTGTGGGCCACCTCGAGCAGTGTGTCGTTGCGCGATTTAAGGCTGTTCAGGAAAAAGCGTGCTTCCTGTAGATGCGACTTGAGCGTGCTCTGGTCGGCTGATTTGTCGGCGCGCTTGATCAGCGACTGATAATACGAATTGATACGCAGCCGGGGGGCGATATCCGGGTTGAGCGCGACCTGCCAGCCGGCACTGCTGCGCGTGACGAATACCTCAGGCACGACGTAAGCGACATCTAGGGCGGCGAAAGCGTCGCCCGGTGAAGGCGACAGGCAACGAATGACAGCCAGCGCCTCGGCCAGCGCCGGCGCGTCGATGTCCAGACGCTGGGCCGCGCGGGCGGCGTCGGTTTCGGCCAGCATCGTCAACGTCTCGGGCGTGATCAGGCGACCGGCCAGGGCGTGACCGGGCGTGTTTGTATCAAGCCCGGCCCATTGCAGCATCAGGCACTCGCACAGCGAGCGCGCTGCGACGCCCGGCGGGTCGAAACCCTGCACCGTGTCCAGTACGGTGTCGATCGCCGTGGGCGTGAGACCGGTCTGCTTCGTGACCACGGGAACCAGCTCGTCCCAGTCGTGTAACAAGCCGTCGGCAGAAACCGCATCGATAAGAATTTCGGCCGCGGCGCGCTCGGCGATCGACAAGCCGGCCATATCGGCCTGCCAGATCAGGTGGTCGGCCAGGCTCGGCGCGCTCGTGAGGTTCGCCTGGCGATAGGCCCAGTAGTCTTCGTCGTCGCCAGCCGGGGCGCTGGGGGCGGCCGCCGGGGCGGCATAGATGTCGCTCCAGTCGGCATCCACGGGCAGATTGTCCGGGATATCGGCCTCGGCCGTGGTCTGAGCGCGCGGCTCGTCGGCGGCCTCGACGTCGTCGGTGCCGTCGTCCGCTTCGAGCATGACGTTGGTGTCTAGCGCCTCCTGGATCTCGGTTTTCAGATCCAGAGTTGAAAGCTGCAGCATCCGGATGGCTTGCTGCAGAGCCGGCGTCATGGTGAGCGTCTGGCCCAGATTGAGGCCCAGTGCCTGCTTCATGCTCATAACGGTTGACGGCGGGCGATCCGGCGGCGCGGATCGACGGGGCGGATCATAGCCGGAAGTCTTCCCCCAGATAGACGTCGCGCACTTTCTGGTCGGCCAGAATCGTCTCGCCGGCGCCTTCGGCGATCACGGCGCCGTCGGCCAGGATATAGGCCCGGTCGCAGATCGAGAGCGTCTCGCGCACGTTGTGATCGGTAATCAGCACGCCGATGCCCCGGTCCTGCAGATGCCGGATGATGGCGCGAATATCGCCGATCGAGATCGGGTCGATCCCGGCGAACGGCTCGTCCAGCAGCATGAACGTCGGCTCGGCGGCCAGCGCCCGGGCGATTTCAACACGCCGACGCTCGCCGCCGGACAGCGCCAGCCCGTTCGAGTCGGCGATATGACCGATCGAGAGCTCGTCCAGCAGCTTGGCCAGTTCAGTCTCAATGTCGGCCTTCGACAATCCGGGGCGAACCTGCAGGATCGCACGGATATTGTCCGCCACCGACAGCTTGCGAAAGACCGATGCCTCCTGCGGCAAATAGCCGATGCCCAGCCGGGCCCGACGATGCATCGGCAGGCCCACCAGGTCGGTCTCGCCCAGACGGATCTGGCCGGCGTCCGGGGCCACCAGCCCTACGATCATATAAAAAGAGGTGGTCTTGCCGGCGCCGTTGGGGCCCAGCAGACCGACGACCTCGCCGCGCGCTACTCGAAGATCCACACCGGCGACGACTTCGCGGGCCTTGAAACGCTTGCGCAGGCCGGAGGCGACGAGCTCCGCGCCGGAATCAGACCGTGCTGCTTCCGCTTTTGGTTCGCGTGCCGCCTGGACCATCAGTTGTCTCCCTCGTCGGGCTGGATGGTGATCCGTACACGCCCGTCGCCGGTGCCGCCGCCGGCAGAGCCCTGGGCCTGGGTCTGGCCGGTGTTCAGGTTACGGGTGATGACAGGAGAGTTGATCGTATCGCCGCCGGCGCGATTGAGTACGGCATCGCCTTTAAGCGTCAACATGGCGTCTGCGTTGGTGTATTCGATGCGATCGGCGTGCCCGGTGATGCGCTCGGCGCTGGTGCTGTCCGGCTGCTTGTCGATATCGGCCGGGTTGCCGGTGAGTACGGCCTTGACGTTGCCCCGGTCGTTGATGCGGGTTACCACCAGGCGCGCGCCGGTCAGCGTCAGGCCGCCACGGCTCAGATGCACGTTGCCCGTATAGGTCGATACGCCGGTCTTCTGTGCGAAATCGGCGGTATTGGACTCGATATGGATTGGCAGATTCTGGCTGCCTTGGGCCGATGCGCTGGCCGCGACCGCCAGAAGCAGCGCGCCAACGGATGAACGAGAGCAAAGACGATTAACGCGCATATCGGGCCTGTACGTTGTTTAAAAGCGTCACGGTATCGGCTGCCAGATCGGCGCGCATACCATCGCCCTCGATCTGTTCGCCGGGGCGGCTGGCAGTGACGTGGGCGTCGGTATCGATCTGATCGGCGTCGGGACGAATCCAGGCGTGGTCTGTGACCACGTGCAGCGTCTCACCGTCGGTCTGCGGATGTTTGGCGTCAATACCGTCGTAGAGATAGAGATCCTTGGCGCCGGCCGGCACGCGTCCGTGCTTGGCCTTGATATGCCAGGGCGTTTCCTGGCCTTGGAAATAACGCACGGTGATGTCCGAGGCACGAGCGGCTTCGTTTGGAAAATGCAGGGCCTGCACGGTATGGGCGCGATAGGCCAGGTCGCCGTTTTTATCCAGCTGATAGAGCGTGGCGTCTTCGAGGTAGTAATCGCTGTTGTCGGGCGTGGTCACGGGGGCCTGGCCCGCCTGGCGCTCGGCGCGATGCTGCCCGAGCCAGCGGCCCAGGCCGATGACCACGGCTAATACAACAAGCAGAGCGAGTCCGTAGCGCCACATGGCTAACGCTGCCGCCCCGAGCGAGCCGAAATAATCAGCTCACAGGCCTCGCGCACCGCGCCGGCGCCGCCCGGTGCGCTGCTGATCCAGTGCGCGGCCCGACGCAGTTCGACCACGGCATCAGCGACCGCCAACAGCAGCCCCGGCCCGTCGGACAACGATTCAGCCAAGGCCAGATCGGGCAGATCGTCGCCCATGATCGCAATCTCGTGATCGGTCACAGACAATTCACGCCGAATCTCGGCCAGGGCGCCCGCCTTGTCGTCGCAGGCCAGATGGACGCGGGTGATGTCCAGTTCGTCCATGCGGCGCGCGACCGCCTCCGACGGCCGGCCGCTGATCGCGGCGACTGCGACCCCCGCGGCCTGCAGACGCTTTAAGCCCAGGCCGTCGCGTACGTGCATGGTCTTTGTCTCACCGCCGTCGGCGTCGAGATATAACCGGCCGTCGGTCATCACGCCGTCGACGTCGAACACCGCCAGCCGGATCGCTGCCGCACGCGCGTCCACGGCGCGCGCCGGGCTGTGGTCGTCAAGAAACGTCATAGCACGCCCGCCCGAAGTAGATCCTGCATGTTCAGTGCGCCGACCGGCCGATGCGCCGAATCGACCACGATCAACCCGCCACCGCCGATTCGGTGGGTTTCCAGCACGTGGACGGCTTCGGCGGCGAGCATGTCGGGACGTACTGTCTTGGGCTGCGCGGTCATGTGCTCGGCGATGATCGCGGTCTTGATGTCGATATCGCGATCCAGCGTCCGACGCAGATCGCCGTCGGTAAACACCCCGACCAGCCGGCCGTCGTCGTCGACCACGCCGGTCAGCCCCAGACCCTTGGCGGTCATTTCCAGAAGCGCGCTACGCAACACGGCGTCGTGGGCCACGCTCGGCAGGGCCGGGCCTGCGTGCATGAGATCGGCCACGGTGACCAGAAGCCGCCGGCCCAGCGAGCCGCCGGGATGGCTGCGCGCGAAATCCTCGACCGTGAACTCGCGGGCCTCCAACAGGGCGATCGCCAGCGCGTCGCCCATCACCAGCGAAGCCGTGGTCGACGCCGTGGGCGCCAGTTCCAACGGACAGGCTTCCTGGGTCACCGAGACATCCAGGTGGACCTCGGCGTGGCGGGCCAGGGTGGATTCGGGCTTGCCGGTCAGCGCCACGATCGGCGTGCCGATGCGGGCCAGAGGGGCCAGCAGGGTCAATACCTCGGCGGTCTCGCCCGAGTAGGACAGGGCGATGATCACGTCGTCGGCGGTGATCATGCCCAGATCGCCGTGACTGGCCTCGCCCGGGTGCACGAAAAACGCTGGCGTGCCGGTCGAGGCCAGGGTGGCCGCGATCTTGTTGCCGATATGCCCGGACTTACCCATGCCGGTCACGATCACCCGGCCGCGACAGGCCAGCAGGGCCTCGGTCGCACGGGCGAACGAATCGTCCAGGCGCGCGGCCAGAGAAGCCGCGGCACCGGCTTCAATCTCGATCACGCGTCGGGCGGTGGCGGTTAACGCTGCGGTATCCATCGCTGGCAGTTTATCGCAGCTTGCGCGGCGCGCGTGCAACATTAATGCCATGTCGACGGTTTTTCATCGCGCCACCATTGGGGCGGGCCGACAGCCGGCGTATACTGCGCCGCCTTGCCCGATCACCGAGCCTCTTATGAGCCAACCGGCGATTTCTTTTAAAAACGTCGAAAAGCGTTTTGCGACAACGCATGCGCTGAAAGGCGTGTCGTTCGATATCAAACGCGGCGAATATTTCGGCCTGCTGGGGCCCAACGGCGCCGGCAAGTCCACGCTGATCTCTATCACCGCCGGCCTGGCACAGGCCACCGCGGGCAGTGTTGCCGTACTGGGCCATGACGTGGTCACCGATTATCGCGCGGCTCGTCGGGCCCTGGGCGTGGTACCGCAGGAGCTGGTCTATGACCCGTTCTTTTCGGTGCGCGAGATGTTGCGCCTGCAGGCCGGCTATCAGGGCTGTGGCAAGGAAGTGTGGCCCTGGATTGACGAGCTGCTGGAGCGTCTGGAGCTCGAGGATAAGGGCTCGGACTCGATACGCCAGCTTTCCGGCGGCATGAAACGCCGCGTGCTGATCGCCCAGGCGCTGGTCCACAAGCCAGAGGTGGTCATCCTTGACGAGCCTACTGCCGGGGTAGACGTCGAGCTGCGTCGCACGCTCTGGAAGTTCACTCGCGAGCTCAACGAGGCCGGGCACACCATCGTGCTGACCACGCATTATCTGGAAGAAGCCGAAGAGCTGTGTGATCGCATCGGCATCCTGAACCACGGTGAGCTCCAGGTGCTTGAAGACAAGCACGCGCTGCTGGGGCGTCATCCGTATCGTTTTCTGTCGCTGGAACTGTCGCCCCAGGGTGAGACACAAGCCCTGCCCGACGCGGTGGAGCGTCTGGTCGAAGAGCGTCGCGGCGATACGCTCGACCTTAAGCTCCGCCAGGGCGAGGACTTCATCGGCGAGGTCATCGAAGGCGTACGCGGCGCGGGCTATCGCATCGTGGACGTCCACACCCGCGAGCCGTCGCTGGAAAACATCTTCGTCGAGCTGACCATGGACGACGACAAGAAAGACGAGGTGTCGGTATGAACTGGCGCGGCTGCTATACCCTGTTCATCAAGGAAATCCGGCGGTTCTACAGCGTAATCCTGCAGACCGTGGGCGCGCCCGTGGTCACAGCCCTGTTGTATATGCTGGTCTTCGGCCAGGTTTTGCAGGGCCAGACCATCGAAGGCGTGCGCGCGGTCGAGTTTCTGGTGCCGGGGCTGATGATGATGTCGATCATCCAGAACTCGTTTGCCAACACGTCGTCGTCGATCACCCAGTCCAAGATCATGGGCAACCTGGTGTTTCTGCTGATGTCGCCGCTTTCGGCCTTCGAGATCTATCTGGCCTATATCGGTGCGTCGCTGGTGCGTGCGGTGCTGGTGGCGGTGGTGCTGTATCTGGTTACGCAGTTCTTTGTCACGGTGCCCATCCACGAACCACTGTTGATGCTGGTCATGCTGATCTTTTCCGGCGGCACGCTGGCCGTCATGGGCCTGATTGCCGGCATTCTGGCCAACAAGTTCGACCATCTGGCGGCGTTTCAGAACTTCTTCATCCTGCCGATGAGCTTTTTGTCGGGCGTGTTCTATTCGATTCAGAACCTGCCGCCGTTCTGGCAGCAGGCGTCTTATTTCAACCCGTTCTTCTACATGATCGACGGGTTCCGGCACGGTTTTTTCGGCGTGGGCGATGCCAACCCGCTGGTCAGCCTGATCGTTGCGGCGCTGTTTTTCGCCGTTGTCTCGGCCATCGCCGTCACCATGCTTTCGCGTGGCTACAAGATCCGCGGTTGATCGCGTAGCATCCCGCGTCAGTTTTTCGAAGGACAATCGTCATGTACAGCCCGGACGCTATTCGCGAACTCATCGAAGCCGGCCTGCCGGATGCCAATGTAGAAGTTATGGGCGACGACGGAACCCATTTCGCCGCGCGCGTGGTCAGCGCCAGCTTCGAAGGCAAAGGCATCGTCGAACAGCACCGTATGGTCTATGCCACGCTGGGTGATCGCATGGGCGGCGAGATTCACGCGCTTTCGCTCAAGACCATGACGCCGAAACAGGCCAGCCAGGCCGGTCTGGCCTCCTAGGCGATACACGATGGATCTGCTGCGTATACAGGGTGGTGGCCCGCTGGTCGGGACAGTACGGGCCAGCGGGGCGAAAAACGCCACGCTGCCCATCATGACGGCAGCGCTGCTCATCGACGAGCCGCTGTTTGTTGAAAACGTGCCGCACCTCGAGGATGTGACGACCACCAACGTGCTGCTTGCGCACATGGGGGTCTCGGTCACGGTGGGTGACTACATGGTGATCGAGGCGGATGCCTCGACCATCACCCGCTGTGTAGCGCCCTATGATCTGGTCAAGACCATGCGCGCCTCGATTCTGGTGCTGGGCCCGTTGCTGGCCAAGCGCGGCGAGGCTGAAGTGAGCCTGCCCGGCGGCTGTGCGATCGGCGCGCGCCCGGTGGATATCCACCTGCGCGGGCTGGAGGCTATGGGCGCCGAAATCCGCGTAGAAAACGGCTATGTGAAGGCGCGTTGCAGCCGCTTGAAAGGCGCACATATTTCCATGGATATGGTCACCGTCACCGGCACCGAGAACCTGATGATGGCGGCCACGCTGGCCGACGGCGTCACGGTGCTGGAAAATGCCGCCCGCGAGCCGGAAATCGTGGATCTGGCCAACTGCCTGACCGCCATGGGGGCAGAGGTCGAAGGCGCGGGTACGTCCACGATCAAGATCCGCGGCAAGAAGAGCCTGCACGGCGCCACGCATCGCGTGGTACCTGATCGCATCGAGACTGGGACCTATCTGGTTGCAGGTGCGGCCAGCCGTGGCAAGGTCACCGTGACCCACACCGATCCAAAGCTAATCGACGTGGTGCTGGCCAAGCTCGAGAGCGCCGGTGCCAAGGTGGCCCAGGGTAACGACTGGGTCAGCGTGGATATGCAAGGCAAGCGCCCTGTATCGATCGATGTGCGTACCGCGCCGCACCCGGGCTTTCCCACCGACATGCAAGCGCAGTTCTGCGTGCTGAACGCGGTGGCCGACGGCATCGGCATGGTCACCGAGACGGTATTCGAGAACCGCTTCATGCACGTCTCCGAGCTGGAACGCATGGGCGCGCGTATCCGACAGGAAGGCCATACCGTGCGTGTGACCGGGGTCGAGAAATTGACCGGCGCGCCGGTCATGGCCACCGACCTGCGGGCCTCGGCCAGCTTGGTTATCGCCGGCCTGATCGCCGAAGGCACCACCGAAGTCCGCCGTATCTATCACATCGATCGCGGCTATGAATGTATTGAGGAAAAGATGGCCCAGCTCGGCGGTGTGATCCAGCGCGTGCCCGACAAGGCGCCCGTCACCGCTCGCGAGATTGCCCCATGAACGCTGCTCCCGACACCCTGACCCTGGCCCTATCCAAGGGGCGCATTCTCGAGGCGACGCTGCCACTGCTGGCCGCGGCCGGCATCACCCCGGAGGAGGATCCCGACGCCTCGCGCAAGCTGGTGTTTCAAACCAACAAGCCCGGTCTGCGCCTGCTGGTCATCCGCGCCTCGGACGTGCCTACGTTCGTGTCCTACGGCGCGGCCGACATCGGCGTGGCCGGCAAGGACGTGCTCATCGAGCACGGCGGGGCCGATCTCTACGAACCGGTGGATCTCGGCATTGCCCGCTGTCGGCTCATGACCGCCGGGCTGCCTGGGGCCATGGAAGCCGCCAAGCACCGGCCGCTCCGTGTGGCCACCAAATATGTGGAGACCACGCGCGCTCATTTCGCGCGTATCGGCCGCCAGGTGGAGATCATCAAACTCTACGGTTCCATGGAGCTGGCGCCGATCGTAGGTCTGGCCGATGTCATCGTGGACCTGGTCGATACCGGCAACACGCTCTATGCCAACGGCCTAGAGCCGTTCGATCTGATCGAGGACATCAGCGCGCGTCTGGTGGTCAACAAGGCCGCGCAGAAGATGAAGCACGCCCAGATCGACGAGCTGGTGTCGCTGTTCGGCCAAGGCGCTGATCTCGAGGACGACGACTGATGCAGCGTTTTAGCACCACCGATGCCGATTTCGAGCCGATCTTCGAGCGCCTGATTGATCGCGACGCCCCGGGATTAGCCGAAATCGATACGCGGGTCGGTGAAATCATCGCCGACGTGCGCCGTCACGGCGACGCGGCCGTGCTGGACTATACCCGCCGACTGGATCGACGCGCCGACATCGACTGGTCGGCGATCGAGATTCCCCAGGCCGACATGCAGGCCGCGCTGGACAATCTGGCCGACGACGATCGGGCGGCGCTCGAGGCCGCCGCCGAGCGAATCGCCGACTACGCGCGTTCCCAAAAGCTGGCCGATCACAGCTATGAAGACGTGCACGGCAACCGCCTGGGCCAGGTCGTGCGCCCGATCGAGCGAGCCGGCGTCTATGCGCCGGGCGGCAAGGCCGCCTATCCCTCGAGCGTGTTGATGAACGCGGTGCCGGCCAAGGTCGCCGGTGTGTCCGAGGTGATCATGGTCTCGCCCACGCCGGATGGCGTCGCCAACCCGTGGGTGCTGGCTGCGGCTGCGGTAGCGGGCGTGGACCGGTTGTTCACCATCGGCGGGGCACAAGCGGTGGCAGCACTCGCCTATGGCACCGAGTCGATCCCCGAGGTCGACAAGATCGTAGGCCCAGGCAATGCTTATGTCGCCTCGGCCAAGCGCCAGGTCTTTGGCCGCGTGGGTATCGAGTCGGTGGCCGGGCCTTCGGAGGTGCTGATCATCGCTGACGGCACGGGCAATCCGGAATGGACCGCACTGGATCTGTTCGCCCAGGCCGAGCATGACGAAATGGCCCGTGCCATGGTGGTGTGCCCGGATTCGGCGTTTCTGGATCGCGTGGCCGAAGCGGTAGAATCGATGATCGATGCCCAGCCGCGGGCGGATATCATCCGTGCCGCGCTGTCGGGTCAGGGCGCACTCATCACCACGCGCGACATGAACGAATGCGTGGCGCTGTCGAATCGTATCGCGCCCGAGCATCTGGAGTTGGCCGTCGAGGCACCCTGGGCGCTGGTCGACAAAATCGTGCACGCCGGGGCGATATTTTGCGGGCATCGTACGCCTGAAGCTTTTGGCGACTATTGCGCCGGGCCTAACCACGTGTTGCCGACGGGGCGAACCGCTCGTTTTTCCTCTGCGCTGGGCGTCTATGATTTCCAGAAGCGGATCTCGGTGGTCGAGGCAAGCCGGGTGGGGGCCGCCCATTTGGCGCCGATCGCCTCGCGGCTGGCCCGCGGCGAGGGGTTGTTTGCCCACGCCGCCTCGGCGGAGGCCCGCGGCCAGTAGCGCAGGCGTTTTTCGTCGGGCGCCGGCCCGTTGTCGGCGTCTGCCGTTCGTCTAATCCTCGATAGGGCCACGCCGGTGGCCACGTCCCGCATGCTATAGTCGAATATCGTTCGGCGCGTTCTGCGCGCGTCGCGTTACGGGAAATTCTCTATGGCCAGTCGCCGTTCGTCTATCACGCTTTTCAGTCGCCCGGCTTGTGTACACAGCCACCGCGTTCGATTGGTGATGGAAGAAAAAGGGGTCGCCAACTACGATATCGCCTGGCTACGCGACGGCGAAGACAGCGAAGATCTGCTGGATCTAAACCCGTACAACACGGTGCCCACGCTGGTCGAGCGCGACCTGGTGGTCTACGACCCGCGTATCATCATCGAGTACGTCGACGAGCGTTATCCGCATCCGCCGTTGATGCCGGTCGACCCGATCCTGCGGGCCCAGTATCGACTGGCGATTTATCGCATGGAAAGCGATCTGTATCCACTGTTTGATGACCTGGAGTCCACGCCGGCCGTAGCCAAGAAGGCTCGCGCGCGCATGACCGAGCTGTTGACGGTGCTGGCTGCTGATTTTGCACCCAAAAAATGGATCGGCGAAGAGTTTTCGCTGTTGGATTGCACGCTCGCGCCCATACTTTGGCGCTTGGAACACTACGATGTTGCCTTGGGCGAGCGCCACGGCCAGAAACTCGAGAAATATGCCGCGCGCGTATTCGCACGCGATGCGTTTACACGCAGTCTGTCGGCCATCGAGGCCGAGATGCGCCCGTCGCTTGCCCCGCAGCACTGACCGATTTACCGATCAAGAGGCATGCCATGGCCGACGAGCAGAAACTGACATCGCGTCGCCCGTATCTGATTCGCGCCCTGTACGACTGGGTTCTCGACAACGACCTGACGCCACATCTACTGGTGGCGGCCGACGCGCCGGGCGTGGACGTGCCGCGCCAGTTCGTCACCGATGACGGCAAGATCACGGTGAATATCGCCCCCGGTGCAGTGCGGGCGCTAGCGCTTGAAAACGACATCATCCGGTTTTCCGCTCGTTTTTCCGGCGCCAACTACAACGTTGTGGTGCCGCCCGGCGCGGTATTGGCGCTTTACGCGCGTGAAAACGGCGAGGGTATGCTCTTTGGCGAAGTCGAAGAGACCGAAGACGTGGCGATCGCCGACGGAGAGTCGAGCGAGAGCGAAGCGCCGGCCGACGATCCCGACGAGGCGGCCAAGAAAAAGCGTGCCCATCTCAAGGTGGTCAAATAACGCGCTACCCGTTGTCAGCCGGGCGATAGGCAGCTTGGGCCGTGGCCCGGTGAGCCACGGCTGAACGCCAGCCGCTGGCCTGAAAGATCAACCGTCGATGGCGATACGGTCTTCGATCAGGCGACAGATACAGTGGATGAACAGCAGGTGGATTTCCTGTATCCGCGCGGTGACAGGCTCGGCCACGCGTAGCTCGATGTCGCCATCGGTCAGCCGGGCCGCCATGGCGCCACCGTCGCGGCCGGTGAGGGCGATCACACGCATGCCGCGCGCCCGGGCTGCGTCCATCGCGTTGATCACGCTGGCCGACTGGCCGCTGGTGGAAATGGCCACCAGAATATCGCCGGCTTTTCCAAAGGCTTCGACCTGACGCGAGAAGACAGCTTCATAGCCAGCATCGTTGGCGATGGCTGTAAGGGTCGAGGATTCCGAGACCAGCCCCATGGCCGGCAGCGCACGACGGTTGCGCTCGAAACGATTGACCAGCTCGGAGGCGAAATGCTGGGCGTCACCCGCCGAGCCGCCATTGCCACAGGCCAATATCTTTCCGCCGCGGTTGCAACAGTCCAGGGCCGCGTCGGCCGCGGCGATCAACGGAGCCTGATTCGCGGCCAGAGCGGCTTCGTTGGCACGCCGCGAATCGGCGAACAGCTCGGCGATCAACGCCGTGCGCGATGAGGCATCATTCGGCATAGAAGGCATTCTCGATCCAGTCGATGTGCTGATCGGCATCCACGCCGACCACGTCGAAACGAACGGGCTGACGTGCGAGTTTCGGCCGCTCGGCCAGCAGGTGACGGGTGGCCAGAATCACGCGCCGCTGTTTGTGGGCGGTGACGCTGGCCGCGGCGCCGCCGTAGTCGCGGCGCGAGCGATAGCGTACTTCCACGACCACCACGCTGTCGCGCGTCTGATACACCCGGTCCAACTCGCCGCCGCGCACCTGATAATTGGCGACGATCAGGCGCCACCCGCGGCGCTTGGCCAAGTTGTCCACTTGCGCCTCGGCCGCATCGCCGAGGCGCTGTCGCGCGGTACGAGCGCCCATGACGGCGTGGCGGCGAGCGCCTAGAGCGAATCCATCGATGAGCGCATGCCGCCCTCGGTCGGCGCGCGATCGTTTTGATAGGACGAGCTGTCCGGCCGCGGCCCCGTGTTGGCCCGCGAAGTGCTGGCTCTCACGTCGGCGGTGGCCGGCAGGGACAGCGTCTGCGGCCGTCCGTTACGGAACACCGCCCAGCCCAGATAACGCGCGATATGGCCGTTGTCACGCGGCGCCAGAACGCCGGTCATGCCTTCCAATGGCTGGTTGGCCGACAGCTTGTTCTTGGCCACGTTGCGTGCCAGCACCCAGGCGTCCATGCCCATGGCAAACAGGCGCGCGTAGTCGGTGGCACTGCGGCCGTAGGTGGCCTCGGCTTCTTGGCGCAGCCGCGAGATGGTCCCGCCTTCGCCCAGCAGCCACGGCATATCCACGAAATACACGCCGTTGAGGTCGATATCGCTATCGGTATCGACCTGACCGGAGTAGGCGTGTGACGTGGTCACCATCGGCAGATCTCCGGCCTTGTAGAACTTCAGCTGGCTGCGGATGAGCCGGGCCTGGGTCGGCTGGCCGGCCACGAAGATGAAGTCTGCGTTGGCCTGGTTGCCGCGCCCGAGGACGGCCTGGATGGCCTGGCTGTGGTCGTGGGTGGCGCTGTCGTACGTGCGATAGTCGACCAGCTGGCCGCCGTCGGCGTTCAGCGCGTCGCGAAAGCCGTCGAGTACGCGATCACCCCATTCGCCCTGCGGGACCAGGGCGATGGCGTTGCGATCGCCGCGGTCCATGGCATGACGTGCGGCCGAAGCGGCCTCATCAGCCGGGTCCAGGCCGAACTGATAGAAGCCGCTGCGACGCACGGTCTCTTCAATGGTATTGAGCCCGATGACCGGCATTGCGGTCTGCTGGCGTGCCATGGCCGCGACCTTGTCTTTATCCAGCGGGCCGACCAACACGCCGATGTCGTCACTCTCGGCACGCCCGGCCAAGGCCTGGGCGTTTAGATTGCTCGTGTCGTAGGAAATCGGGCTAGGCAGGCCGCCGCTGTTGTTGCGGTAAGCAAACGTGAAACCGTCGCGAATTGCCCCAGCCGCATTCTTGAACGAGCCGCTCATGGGCAGGGCCAGTGCGACCTGATCGCTTGGCGCCCGCGCGCCAGCGCCGGCCATCGTGCCGGTGGCCAGGCCGCCGCGCTCGACGGCGGTAACGGCCATGGTGCTCTGATAGTCAAAGCGCTCGCCGAGCACGAAACGATTGGCCGGGTGACCGGGATAGGTTTGTTGCCAGTTGGCCAGCGCCTCATCGCGCTCGGCCCGGCCGGCAAAGGCACGCTGGCCGATATCGGCCAGCGCCAGCCAGCCGCGGACAGCCGTTGGCGCGTCATCAGCGTCCGGACTGTCCGGGCCGATGCCCAGGCCGACGGCGTCTTTGGCCCGCTCGTAGATCCGCTCATCGTTGGCCTCGACTGCGCTGCGTCGCTCAAGCCAGGCGCCGCGTTGTACCAGCGCAGCCAGACCGTCGACCGGGCGATTGGCCTTGAACTGTAGCTGGGCCCGCTTGTCCCAGACCCGCTCGGCGACGGCCGGTGCCGTGTTTTCGGCCGGCGGCGGCAGGTTGGCTAGCGCCTTGCCCGGGCTAAGCCCGGCAATCGCGATCTCGCGCTGGGCCAGGTTATAGCGAGAGTGGGCGATGGCATCCAGCTGCGACGGATCAATGCTGGCCAGCATTTGTCTTGCGCCCTCGGCATCACCGGCCTGAGCCGCAGCAAGCCCGGCCTCGAAGCGATAGCTGCGCTGGGCCTCGGAGTTAGCGGCCTGGCCCGCTGCGCGGGCGTAGAGATCAGCGGCCCGTGCGTAGTCGCCGCGATCCGCGGCTTGCTGGGCAGCGGTAGCCGGATCACGGTCGTTGTTCGCCCCGCGTGGCCCGGGGCCGGCGTTCTGGCTCGCGCAGGCGGCCACCAGTAGCAATAAAAATCCGGCCAGCAGCGCTTTGGCGAGGCCGTCATAGCGTCTATCAAAAAACCCACGATCGCGGATTGTCATTTTTGAGCTCCCGAAGATGTGGCCTGGCAGATTGCCCCCGTCTAGGCCACCATGTGCGCATCATAGCAGCGCGCGCGGGCATACGTGCCCGGCCGATTCGCGCCAATGTTCTGGCTTGGTTCAGCCGGCCGGGTGGTCCGTACGGGCTGCCACCTCCATGAGAGCTTGTATGACTGATTCTCCGGCGCCCGGCGTTCTCTGGATCGTGGCGACGCCGATCGGCAATCTCGGCGATCTGTCTACGCGCGCGGCGACCGTGCTTGCCGAAGCGGATGTGATCGCAGCCGAAGACACGCGTCATACCAAGCGCCTGCTCGACCATCTGGGCATCCATACGCGGACGCTGTCGCTGCACGAGCACAATGAAGAGGCGCGCGCGGTACCGCTTATCGAGCGGTTGCGCGGTGGAGCCTCGATCGCGCTGGTCAGCGATGCCGGAACGCCGCTGATTAGTGATCCGGGCTATCGTCTGGTGGCCGCGGTACGCGAGGCCGGCCTCACAGTCCAGACCGTGCCCGGACCATCGGCGGTGGTCGCGGCGTTATCGATCTCGGGTCTGCCGACGGATCGCTTCGTTTTTGAAGGATTTCTTCCGGCCAAGCCGGGCGCCCGGCGCAAGCGCCTGGCCGAGCTGGTCAGCGAGCCGCGTACGCTGGTCTGCTACGAGTCCTCGCACCGTATTACACGGTGTGTAGCGGATCTGGGGGCGGTGTTCGGCCAGCGTCCTGTCACGCTGGCGCGTGAGTTGACCAAGCGCTATGAACAGAGTGTGACATGCCCGGCCGCAGAGCTTGCCGAGTGGCTGAACGCCGATGCCAACCGGGTACGCGGCGAGTTCGTATTGGTGATCGGCGGTGCATCGGAAAACACTGATGCGACGGGTAACGGGCCCTCGCTCGATCAGCTGCTGGCTGCACTCGTGCCGGAACTTGGCACCAAAAAAGCCGCAAAGCTTGCCGCGCGTCTGACCGATACCCCGAAAAAACAGGCTTATGCGAAAGCGGTGTCGCTTTCTGCCGGACACGCCGCGCCCGATAACGGGTAAACTCCGCGCCGAGAGTCGGCCATGTCGTCGCGGCACCTTTATAGGGTGTCGAGGAAAGTCCGGGCTCCATAGGGCAGAACGCCAGGTAACGCCTGGGAGGCGCGAGCCTACGGAAAGTGCAACAGAGAGTAGACCGCCCATGGTGTGTCCCAGACCACCGCGGGTAAGGGTGAAAGGGTGCGGTAAGAGCGCACCGCGCTCCCGGCAACGGCGAGCGGCACGGTAAACCCCGTTCGGAGCAAGACCAAATAGGAGGAC
>DCKU01000055.1 GCA_002320455.1 Salinisphaera sp. UBA1666 | reverse complement strand
GTCTTGATCGTGGCACGCCACGACGCTGCGACTCGCGCCTTGCTAAACACGATTTGCGGTCTCCAACGCGGCGCTCGTATGAAACCTCAACAGGCCCTAGGACAGCCCCACCAACACGCCGCCGGTATCGATTCGAACTCATGCGCCGACCTGATCACTATTATTCTTACAAGCGCTTGGTTCATCGATGCGCCACGGCAACTACGTTGACTGTGACGCTGACGGTGACCGCCTGCAGCGGGCCCTGGTTCGGGCCGGGCGGTTTTGATCAGGCAGCGGTCGAGAAATCGGCATCGCCGGCCGATGTCCGGGCGTTTCATGAAGCCGATGCCGACAACAACGGCTTGATCGACATGGGCGAGGCCCGGGCACGCCTGGGCGGCCGTGCAGAGTCGTTGGATATCGACGGCGACGAGCAGATCTCGGAAACCGAGTTCTTGCACCACCGCGTCCAATGAGTGCGACGATGCGACGGATACGCGCCGCCGTCTGGCGCGTCAACGGCCTGCTGGCCGTGGCGTGTGGCGCAACGGCCCCCGCGGATGCCGCTATCGTCTATGAATCCTCGGATAACCGGCTGATCGTCAGCGGCCGTCTGGCAACCGCCAGTCTGTGGCGCCACGACACGCCGGCCGACGATCACGCGCCGCGGGATTTCGGCTCGCGTATTCGCGGTATCGCCGAACACAACTTCGAAAACGGTTGGTCGGGCCTGTTACTGAGTGAATGGGCCTTCGATGTCTTTCAGGACGACGAGACCAGTAACCGCTTTAAACGCGAGCAATACGCCGGGCTCAGCCACCCGCGTTACGGCACCTTTTTGGCCGGCAAACAGTACAGCGTCTGGTACGACCTGGTCGCCAGCTGGACCGATTATTTCTCGATCAACGGGCTGGCCGCCCAAGGCACTTTCGGCGGCCGCCGGCTGGCCGGCGCGTTCGAGGGCATCGGCCGCGCCGATCGAGCGCTGTCGTATCGCAACCGCTTTGGCAACGTGACCGTGGGGCTGATGGTCCAGGCCCCGCGCGATGCCCTTCGAGAAGAAACCACGGCCGCCGGCATCCAGACCCGCGGCGTACAGCGCAATCACAGCCTGCAGGCTGCGGCGGCCTGGCATCTGGCACCGAATCTGACGATCAGCGGCGCCGTGGCCCAGAGCGATATCGACGACTACGACGAGCAGCCCGGCGTGCGGCGCGATACGGATATGACCGCCGGGCTGCTCGGCGTGCGCTGGACGCCCGGCAACTGGTATCTCGCGGCCATCGCCGGCGAGTATCACAACCTCATTCGGGCCCAGACGTTTGCCGGGCGTACACGAGACCGCGCCGCCGACAGCACGCGCGGCACGGAAAGCGTGGTGGCCTACGGCTTCGAGGACATCGCTCCCGGCAGTATCCAGCTCTATGCCGGCTTGAACGCGCTCTATGATCGCCACTCGTCGGCACGCAACGTCACGTATATCCAAGGCATTCGATGGGCGCTGTTCGATGCCCGCGCCATCATCGCGCTCGAACATACAGAGACCGATAATAAAGACGTCGCCGGACGCACACCGCCCGGCGAAGGCCAGACCGGTGTGCTGCTGCGTTACAACTTCTAAAGCCCGCAGCTCGCCGATAATCACCGCCTATCCAGCGTCAATCGTTGGCAGCATGACCGGCTCCGGGCCGGCCGCGGCATCGCTTTCTCTAGCCGGCGTCGCCGGCCCGCGCTTTGATATTCGCCCTACCGTGATCCGTCGCCCGTGCTTTATACCCTAATTCTCATCGCCCTCGTCGCTTTTATCGTCATCGCCACCTCCGGCCTGCGACTGCATCCGTTTATCGTGCTGCTGGCAGCCGCGTTCACCGGCGGGCTCGCCTTCGGCCTGCCGGCCCCGCAGGTTATCGAAGCCATAAGTCAGGGGTTTGGCGGCATTCTGGGCAGCATTGGCCTGGTCATCGTCTTCGGCACCATCATCGGCGTGATTCTGGAAAAAAGCGGTGCCGCACTCACCATGGCCGAGACCCTTATCCGGCTGCTCGGCCGGCGATTTCCGACACTTACGATGTCGCTCATTGGCTACCTGGTCTCGATTCCGGTCTTTTGCGACTCCGCCTACGTCATCCTCAATGCGCTCAAGAACGCGGTGGCTGCGCGAATGGGTGTCTCGGTTACGGCCATGAGCGTGGCCCTGGCCACCGGCCTCTATGCCACACACACCTTCGTGCCGCCTACGCCCGGCCCGATCGCGGCCGCCGGGAATCTGGGCATCGGCACCAACCTGGGGCTGGTCATCGGACTTGGCGCTGTGGTGGCGCTCGTGACTGCGCTGACCGGCATGCTGTGGGCCAATCGTTTTCTGGGCCGAGGCGACGCCGAAGCCGGTTTGCTGACCGACGACGGCGACGCCATCGCCACCGACGACGCGTTTGAAGCGTTTCGCAAAACCCACGGCGCACTGCCCGGCCGGCTTGCGGCCTTCGCCCCCATCGGCCTGCCCATCGCGCTGATCTGTGCGGGCTCGATCGCCGCATTCCCGTCGGCGCCGCTTGGTGCAGGTGCCGTCACGTCCACGCTCAAGACGCTCGGCGATCCGCTCGTGGCACTGGCGCTGGGCTTGGCGGCGGCGCTGCCGCTACTGCCCAAGACAGAGCGACGCGCTGCACTACAGGATCGCGTGGCCACTGGAATCACCGCCGCGGCGCCTATTCTGATGATTACCGGCGCCGGCGGCGCGTTCGGCGCGGTGCTCAAGGCGACCCCGCTGGCCGACTTCATCGGCGAAACACTCTCCAGCCTCGGCATTGGGATCTTCATGCCGTTCATCGTGGCCGCCGCGCTCAAGACTGCCCAGGGCTCATCCACCGTCGCACTCGTGGCCACCTCGGCACTGGTTGCCCCGCTGCTGGGTGATATCGGTCTTGAGAGCGATATGGGACGCGCCCTGTGTGTGCTGGCCATTGGCGCGGGTGCCATGACCGTGTCCCACGCCAACGACAGCTTCTTCTGGGTGGTCTCTCAGTTTAGTCGTATGCCGGTTGCGCTGGCCTATCGGTCGATGACGATCGCCACGCTTATACAGGGCGTGACCGGTATCGTCACAGTCTGGCTCATGTCACTCGCACTCCTCTAAACGAGCGTATCGGCTAGGCGCAGTGGCGTAGCCGGCTTGTCGAGGTCGGTGCGCCGTCGTCTGATCGGCAAGACGGGCAAGACCAAAGTCGGTAAGCGATTTCAAGAGCGTGTCGTCGTGAGATCGCTGGTAGATTCAACGACCTGGCCGGCCTGCTTCTGTTTCGTGTCTCAAAACTCTCGCTCTTCAGCAACGACCGATGCGACCTATCGTCGCCTGCGCTGGCAGCTCTTTGCCGGCATCTTCGTGGGCTATGCCGGCTATTACCTGGTTCGAAAGAACTTCGCGCTTGTCATTCCGAGCCTTGTCGAGCAGGGCTTTTCACGGGGCGATCTCGGCGTGGCTCTGGCCGCGCTGTCCGTGGCCTACGGTGTGTCCAAATTCTTGATGGGCTCGGTGTCGGATCGCTCGAATCCGCGCTGGTTCTTGCCCACCGGGCTACTGCTGTCGGCGGGCGTGATGTTCGTCTTCGGTTTGACTGACTGGGCCACCTCCAGCATCGCGATCATGACCGTGCTGCTGTTTGCCAACGGCTGGTTTCAAGGCATGGGCTGGCCGCCCTGCGGTCGTACGATGGTGCATTGGTGGTCTCACAGCGAGCGCGGGCGGATCGTTTCGGCTTGGAACATCGCCCACAACGTGGGCGGCGGCGCGATCGGGCCGTTATTCATTCTGGGCATGGCCTGGTTCAACGACTGGCATGCTGCTTTTTATGTGCCCGCAGCCTGCGCGGTCGGGGTGGCTATTTTTGCACTGCTGACCCTGCGGGATACGCCCCAAAGCTGTGGCCTGCCGGCCGTCGAAGTCTGGCGTAACGATCCGGCCGCCCACAACAGCGATACGCGCGAGACTAATTTCTCAGCCCGCGAGATCTTTTTCGAGCACGTACTCAACAACCGAATGCTTTGGGTTATTGCCCTGGCGAACGTGTTCGTCTACCTGCTGCGCTACGGCGTACTGGACTGGGCGCCGACCTACCTGCAAGAGGTCAAGGGGTTTTCAATCACCGACTCCTCGTGGGCGTTTTTTGCCTACGAATGGGCCGGCATTCCCGGCACATTACTCTGCGGCTGGCTTTCAGACCGTTTGTTCAAGGGCAACCGCGGCGCCACCGGCGTGGTCTTCATGGCCCTGGTGACGCTATTCGTGGCCGTGTACTGGCTCAATCCGCCCGGGCACCCGGCCATTGATATGACGTGCCTGATCGCTATCGGCTTCCTGATCTACGGCCCGGTCATGCTCATCGGTCTGCATGCGCTTGAGCTGGTGCCGAAGAAAGCCGCAGGCACCGCAGCCGGCTTTACCGGCCTGTTTGGCTATCTGGGCGGCTCGGTCGCGGCGTCCGCGGCGCTGGGCTATACCGTGGATGCCTATGGCTGGAACGGCGGATTCGTCTTGTTGCTGGGCGGCTGCGCTGCCGCACTCATGCTTTTATCGATCACCATGCTCGCGCATCGCCGCAGCCGCGGCTAGCGCGCCCGGCGCGCTATACCAGTGACAGCGATAACCTGCACCACGCTCGTTAGCCCAGGCTCGGCGATTTCGGGGGCTCTGTTCACTGCCAGAGCTTGTCGCGGCTGGCGCCGGCTTCTTCCAGCCGGTTCAGATAATCCTGCCAGTTGGCCTGGTACTGCTCGCCCAGCTCGCGCAGGGTAGCCCAGGAGAAGATGCCGGTGTGGTGGCCGTCGTCGAAGTAGAGCTGGATAGCGTAGTTGCCCACGGGCTCGATCTTGTCCACGCCGACGTCTTTCTTGCCGGTGACCAATTGCATGGGCCCGCCGTGGCCGCGGACTTCGGCGGACGGCGAATAAACGCGCAGGTATTCGAGCGGCAGGTTGTAGGTAGCGCCGTCTTCGAAGGCCACTTCAAGCACCTTGGATTTCTGGTGGAGGGTGATGTCGGTGGGGGCGTCGGCCATGGGGCCTCCTGATGTCTGACATGAAAAAGCCGGAGCGGATGGCCCGCTCCGGCTGATTCGAGCATCGACAGATAGGGATGCTCGAGTTTCCGGCCTGTCGTTATCGACTATAGCGCGCGTGCATTACAGGATATAGCGCGATAGATCTTCGTCGGCCGCCAGATCCTTGAGCTTGCCGTCGACATAGGCGGCATCGACCGTGAGCGTTTCGCCGGACTTGTCCGGGCCCTCGAAGGATATCTCCTCCATCAGGCGTTCCATGATGGTATGCAGCCGACGAGCGCCGATGTTTTCGGTGCCTTCGTTGACGTTGAAGGCCATTTCGGCGATGCGGTGCACGCCGTCGTCCGTGAACTCGATGGTCACACCTTCGGTTTTCATCAGTTCGACGTATTGCTCGGTGAGCGAGCAGTGCGGCTCGGTGAGAATCCGCACGAAGTCCTCGGCTTTGAGCGCGTTCAGTTCCACGCGGATCGGCAACCGGCCCTGCAGCTCGGGGATCAGGTCCGAGGGCTTGGCCACGTGGAAGGCGCCCGAGGCGATGAACAGGATGTGATCGGTACGAACCATGCCGTACTTGGTCGAGATGGTGGAGCCTTCGACCAGCGGCAGCAGATCACGCTGCACGCCCTCACGCGAGACATCCCCGCCTGAGCCGCCGCCGGCGTCCGAGCGCTTGCAGACCTTGTCGATCTCATCCAGAAACACGATGCCGTTGTTCTCGACTTCGTGAATGGCCTGGGTCTTGATCTGTTCTTCGTCGACCAGCTTGGCGGCTTCTTCATCGACCAGCTGGCGGTACGCGTCGCGGATCTTGATCTTGGCGCGCTTCTTCTTTTGGTTATTGCCCATGTTCTGGAACATGGACTGCAGCTGGCTGGTCATCTCCTCCATGCCGGGCGGGGCCATGATGTCCATGCTCTGGCTCTGCGAGAGCTCCAGCTCTACTTCCTTGTCGTCGAGCTTGCCCTCGCGCAGGCGCTTGCGAAACACCTCTCGCGTGGCGGTGGATTCAGTGGCCTTGCCGGAGTCATCCCAGTCGTCGTGCTTGGGCTTGGGCAGCAGGGAATCCAGGATTCGCTCTTCGGCGGCCAGCTCGGCGTCGTTGGCCACGCGCTCCTTGGCCTGCTCGCGCGCCATCTTCATGCCGGTTTCGACCAGATCCTTGATGATCGAGTCGACTTCCTTGCCGACATAGCCCACTTCGGTGAACTTGGTGGCCTCCACCTTGGTAAACGGCGCCTTGGCCAGTTTGGCCAGGCGGCGGGCGATTTCGGTCTTGCCCACGCCCGTGGGCCCGATCATCAGGATGTTCTTGGGCGTGATTTCACCGCGGATGGTGTCGTCCAGCTGCATGCGCCGCCAGCGGTTGCGAAGCGCAATAGCCACGCTGCGCTTGGCCTCGGCCTGGCCCACGATATGACGGTCCAACTCGGCCACGATTTCACGCGGCGTCATCTGCGACCTCGCCAATGCGGGCTGTGTGTTGTCGGTGCCCATCTGTTCGGTAGCGGTATCACTCATGGTCGAGCACCTCGACGGTGATGTAATGGTTGGTGTAAATGCACGTATCGGCGGCGATATGCATCGCTTTTTCAGCGATATCAGCCGCCGACATGTCAGTGTTTTCGATCAGCGCGCGGGCCGCGGCCTGGGCGTACGAGCCGCCCGAGCCGATGGCCATGCAGCCGAACTCGGGCTCCATGACGTCGCCGTTGCCCGAGATCATCAGCGTGGCTGTGGTATCGGCCACCAGCAGCAGGGCTTCCAGACGGCGCAGCGCGCGATCGGTGCGCCAGTCCTTGGCCATGTCCACCGCTGATTTCACGAGCTGGCCGTTATGCTGCGAGAGCTTGCCTTCGAAGCGCTCGAACAGGGTAAAAGCATCCGCGGTGCCCCCGGCAAAGCCGGCCAACACCTTGTCGTCGTACAGGCGACGCACCTTGCGGGCGTTGCCTTTGAACATCGTATCGCCCATCGACACCTGCCCGTCGCCGGCAATGGCCACCTGGCCATCCCGGCGTACGGACAGAATGGTCGTTCCGTCGAATTGCTTCACAGCGTTCGCTCTCGTCATTGGCGTGTCACGACGTTGTGGGGCCACGCGCTGAGCGATTCAAGACAGCTTATCGGCCCGGGGCGGGCCGAGTATCAATCCCGCTTAGACGGCGTCGTCGTCTTCGGCCGCGCCGTGCGCTCGCGGGTGGGCCGCATCATAGACCTTCGCCAGATGCGCGAAGTCTAGATGGGTATAGATCTGGGTGGTGCTGATATTGGCATGGCCCAGCAGCTCTTGCACCGCGCGCAGATCGGCCGATGATTCCAGCAGGTGCGTGGCAAACGAGTGGCGCAGCTTGTGGGGGTGCAAGTGCACGGGCAGGCCGTGCGCCACTGCCCAGCGTTCCATGCGCGCAGCAATCGAGCGACGCGACAGGCGCGTGCCGCGCTGGGACACGAACAAGGCACCGGTCTCGGCGCGAGCCAGCGTGTCGCGCACGGCCAGCCAGCGCTCGAGTGCGGCCACGGCTTTGCGGCCGACCGGCACGCGGCGTTCCTTATTGCCCTTGCCGATCACGCGCGCCTCGCCTTCGACGAGATCCACGTCGCCCAGCTCCAGGCCGGCGACCTCGGCCAGCCGCGCGCCGGCACTATAAAACAGCTCCAGCAGCGCGACGTCGCGGATCTCCAGCGTGTCCTCGGCCGGGGCATCCAGCAGGCGCGATAGATCATCCACGTCGATCGTTTCCGGCAGCTTGGCCGGCTTTTTGGGCGCGCGCAGGTCGCTGGCCGGGTTGGCTTCGACCCGGCCCTGGCGCATCTGCCAGGTATAGAAACTGCGCAGTGCCGCCGCCAGCCGCGCCAGGCTGGCCGGCTTGGCGCCGCCGCGGTGGCGATGGGCCAGATACTCGCGCAGATCAGCCGTTGTTACGTAAGGCCAGGCGGTATGCCCGCGCTCGGCCAGCCACGCCCGTGCGGCCTGAAGATCTCGTCGGTAGGCCGCGACCGTGTGCGCCGAGACGCGGCGAATCTCGATCAGGTGATCCAGATAGGCATCCACGCTATCGTCAAGCGGATGCGACACGTCTTGCTCGGCCGACACCTGTATTACGCCACGGCGCGATCACCGAGCAGGCGCGCCAGCGTGGCCGTCAGCAGCGCCCCGAACAGCTCGATGAACAGCGGGCCCATTTCGGGCGTGAACCGTTTGGCGTCCCGACTAGCGAGTACGATAGCCCCGCGCACACAGCTTATGCCCAACGGGATGAATGCGGCACTGGCCAACGCGGGCTCACCGGCGTGGGGAAACAGAGCAGCCGCCTGGGCCTTCGATAACTCGCCGCAGATCGGCTTGCCACGTCGGGTGACGTGTATCAGGGCGTCTCGCGCGGGCGCATGCTCGTCCAGCGACTGGATGGCTTGCACATCGGCGGCAGCCGTGCCGTCCAAACCGACGTAGACCGCATCGATCTCGAAGTGGGTTTGGAGCGAGTCAGTCAGGGCCTGAATCAATGCGTCGGTGTCGCACGCCCCCACCATAATGCGCGCCACGCGATTGAGCTGCACCACGCGCTCCTCGTTGACGCGCGCCGTGGCGGCCAGATCCTCGAAGCGCTCGGCCAGTTCGCGGTTGGTCTGACGCAGCCGGGCGACCTGTCGCTCGATCAGCGAGGTCGCCCCCTGACTATCGTGGCCGATGTGCTGGGCCTCGAAGGCCTCGGGATGACGCGCGGCAAACTCAGGGTGTGCCACCAGCCAGGCCGCTACCCGGGCTTCGTCGAGCTCCGGCGCGGGCGATGATTCGTCGGGTTGGGAGTCGCTCATGAGGCTTTCGAACACATAAAAGACCAGCACCGGCTAGATTATCAGCCGGCCTTCGAACACGCGTTCGGCCGGGCCTACGAGATAGGCGGGCGCGTTACCGCCGTGCCAGATGACCCGTGCCGTGCCGCCGGCCAGCTCCACGCGCACATCGCTATCCAGCCGGCCATCCGCGATGCCCGTCACCACGGCCGCCGCAGCACCGCTGCCACAGGCCAGCGTTTCGCCGGCACCGCGCTCGAATACCCGCAGCCGGATATGGTCGCGGGCCAGAATCTGGCGAAAGCCCACGTTGACCCGCTCGGGGAAAGCCCGATGACCCTCGAGTGCCGGGCCCAGGGTCGCGACCGGGGCGGCCTTGACGTCATCCACGTCGAGTACGGCGTGCGGGTTACCCAACGATACGGCAGCGAACGAGACCGGCCCGCCGGGCAGATCCGTCAGCTCATACACGCCCTTTGACTCGAAGCCCGCCAAGGGCACGTCGGCCGGTGCAAAGGCCGGCACGCCAAGGGCGACCGAAAAGCTCTCATCGTCCAGAGCTTCCAGCGTCATCTGCCCGTCGCGAATATCGACGACGATAGCGCGCTTGTCGGTAAGCCCCGCCTCACGCACGTAGCGCACGAAACAGCGCGCGCCGTTACCGCACTGGCCGGACTCGCTGCCGTCGGCGTTGAGAATGCGATAGCTAAAGTCGGCTGCGCACGATCGCGGCGGGCCGACGATGAGGATCTGATCACAGCCCACGCCGAATCGCCGGTCGGCGACATGCCGGGCCATCTCCGGCGTCAGCGTGATCGGCGTACGGGTCGCATCGAGCACGACGAAATCGTTGCCCAGGCCGTGCATTTTGGTGAATGCCAGTTGCATGGCCTAGCCGGCGGTCTTGGAGTCGTCCGTGGCCGACACACCCGTCGGTGCCTGTCCGTCGCTCAGGGCTTTTTCGGTCTCGGCGGTATCAGCATCGGTAGGCGGCAAATCCATGTTCGACGGCTGGCCGCTGCGTACCGTGGCGTTGACTGCCATACGGGCGTCCTTATTGCCACAAACCAGCACGAGCTGGACCTGGTCCCCGTTGTCATAAGCCTGGGTCGGGGAATACAGCGCGATCTCACGCTCGTTGGGACGCAGCGTCATCGCGCTGCCTGCCGCAACCGTGAACGGCGCCAGCGGCTGAGCGCCGCCGGTTTCATCATCGGCCGAGGTCGCCGCAGCCGCCTTGTTGAACTGGTCGCTGGTGACGCTGCGGATGATCACGTTCTTGTCGCCCGAATTGGTCAACGTCATATAGCCCAGCATCTCGCGCGAGCCGGCGTGTGCCGGTGTGACCCAGGCGCCGCTGGCCGACAGCGCGCCGCAGTCTGCGGCCGGATCGGCCTGGCCGCAGCCGGTGAGCGCGACCGCGCCGACGCCGATCAGGGCGATGAGAGAAAAGGATCGCATCCTCACTCCTTGATGTTATATGATAACGCTATTAGCGCTTTGCTCAGTATCGAGCGATTCATGTCGTATCGTACCGCCAAACTTGATCGGATCGCAGTTCAGCTGTCCGGGCTGTGCCTGTTGCACTGCTTGGCCCTGCCTCTGTTGATTGCCTGTCTGCCCGTGCTGGGCCTGGCCGAGCACTGGCACGAGCGTTTCCACGAGTTGATGCTTGTGGTCGTGGTGCCGCTTGCCGTGGTCTCGCTGGGCCGCGGGTTTGCACGACATCGCCAGGCGAGGGTCATAGGCTGCGGTGCGCTGGGCGTCGCCCTGCTGGCCGTGGCCGCCTTGCTGGTGCATCCGCATGCGCACATCGGCCACACCGTGACCGGTGAAGCGGCCGAGCGCTGGATGACCGTGGCCGGCGCGCTCATTCTGGCCGGCGCGCATATCGTCAACGCGCGTGCGCTGCGTCGCGAGCCGTATCTCCACCAAGACTGTGTACACACCTTGGCGGTGCGGGACGAGGACAGCGTTCGCACAACGGGCTGCGGCAAGCCACAATAGATGATCTGACGGTCTTTATTGAAAGGACAAAGATCATGGCTCAGCCCGCCACCAACGTTGCCCTCAGCCATTGCGCGCACGATCACGAGGCGTGTATTACCGACGCACTGGCGCGCGCCGACACTGTCTGTCGCCAGCAGGGCCTGCGCCTGACGGCGATCCGGCGACGCGTTCTGGAGCTGATCTGGGCCAACCACCAGCCCACCAAAGCCTATGATCTGCTGGCACAAATCAACGCCAAGCGCGGCAACGCAGCGCCGCCGACCGTCTACCGGGCGCTCGACTTTCTGCTGGAAGCCGGGCTGATTCACAAGATCGAGTCACAAAACGCGTTTATCGGCTGCGCGGTCGATCACGAACGCAACCAGCCAAAATTCTTTATCTGCCGGGAATGCGGGCGAGCGGCCGAGATTCAGAGCAGTCAGATCGATGACGTGATCGCCAGCGAGGCGCAAGAAGCCGGTTTCGTGGTAGATCATCAAACGATCGAGGTCGACGGCCTGTGCGCGGCCTGCGCGGGCGCTGAAAGCACGAACTCCTAGCCGCCGATCAAGCATCGTTTAAAGCGACGCGTTTTCATACCCGTATAGTGTTATTATATAACATTGCTTTTTGTCACTGGCTTATGTCTTCAAAGAAACTTCCCGTCACCGTTCTGTCCGGCTTTCTCGGCGCCGGCAAAACCACCCTGCTGAACCATATCTTGGCGAATCGGGCCGGCTTGAAGGTCGCGGTGATCGTCAATGACATGAGCGAGATCAATATCGATGCGCAGACACTGGCCGAGCACGGCGGTCTGTCGCGTATCGACGAGACGCTGGTCGAGTTTTCCAACGGCTGTATCTGCTGCACCTTGCGCGACGATCTGCTGATCGAGGTGCGTCGATTAGCCGAAGAACAACGCTTTGACTATCTGTTGATCGAATCCACCGGTATTTCCGAGCCGCTGCCTGTCGCGGCAACGTTTGCCATGCGCGACGAGGCCGGCTTTGCCCTATCGGACATCGCACATCTGGACACCCTCGTCACCGTGGTCGATGCCGGGGCCTTTATCGATAACTATCAATCCACCGAGCAGCTGGCCGAGCGCGGAGACGCTGCGGATGCCGACGACGAGCGCACCGTGGTCGATTTAATGGTCGAGCAGATCGAGTTCGCCAACGTCATCGTGCTCAACAAGTGCGACCGCCTGGCCGACGAACAACGCGCACCGACCCTCGCCATTTTGAAGGCGCTGAACCCCGGCGCCGAAATCATCGAGGCCTGCCGGGCGCGCGTGCCGGCGAGCACGATCCTCGGCACCGACTGCTTCGACTTCGAGGCCGCCGCGCAAATGCCCGGCTGGGCGCGAGAACTGTCCGGCGCGCCGCATACGCCAGAGAGCGAGGAATACGGCATAACGAGCTTCGTCTACCAGCGCCGCGTTCCGTTCCATCCCCAGCGCCTGTTCGAATTGCTGCATCACGACTGGCCCGGCGTGCTGCGCTCGAAAGGCTGGTTCTGGCTGGCCTCACGCCCGGACTGGGTCGGCGAAATTTCCCAGGCCGGCGGGGCACTGACCCATCAAGCCGCCGGCTTCTGGTGGGCCAGCGAGCCCGCCGGGCAACAACTGCCCAATAATCGCGACGAGCGCGCCGGCGTTCGCGCCGCCTGGGACCCCGTCTACGGCGATCGGCGTCAGGAAATCGTGGTCATCGGCATCGACCTGGATCGCGCGGCGCTGGAAGCGCGCTTGGATGCCTGCCTGTTGACTGAGTCCGAACTGGCCCGTGGTTGGGCTGCTTGGCAGTCGTTGCCGGATCCGTTTCCGGGGTGGCGGTTGGCGGCCTAGCTGTTGCGCCGTTTGATGAATGGCGCGTTTTTGGCCGGGACACGCTCCAGCAAGAAATATTTTGCTGTCGTGAATACTCTTTAGAATGCTTTGAACGTCGGTTTCGCGCTGCTGCGCGAGTGTCTTTTCTTGTTTGCGCAAGAAAAGGCACCAAAAGAAGCGCACCCATCCTCGGCGCCGGCTTCGCCGGTGCACGCCGATGCTCACGTCGGCGGAATGCGGCAAAAAACTCACATCGCTTTCGCGATGCTCAAACACTTTGCCGCACCGGCGCAGCGCGCCGGACATCCGCCGCCGCTGCGCGTCTGCGTCGCCTCACAATGGGGCCCAATACAGCGCAGGCGACCGCAGCTTTGTCTTGATTTAGCCGATTGCGGGGCTTTTGAACATGGTCGTGTTGGCTTACGGCGTCTGGCCTAAGCCGATTTACGCTCTCCCAACCTGTCGCGCCGTGTCTGTATTCGGGTGCCCTTCAGGGCCGGCGCAGACGCTCGGGGCGATTGGGTGTCCGGCGCACGGCGCCGGCACGGCCAGCATGTCTGAGCGTGGCCAAAGCCGCGCGAGTTCCTGGCCGTGTCCCAGTCGCCCCGGGTGGCTGCGCGTACCCGCGAAGCGGGCGGACATGTAGGGGGTCCTTTCCTTTGCTTACTTTCGTTTGGACAAGCAAACGAAAGTGAGTCGCACGGCAGTGCGAAACCGGCGCCAAAGCCATTCTCAAGAGCTTTCCAACTCACGAGCGATGACCGAACAGGCGATCTCAAAACTCAGCAACACCCACCTGACACACTCACCCCACCCGAAGCATAATCCGACACCCCCTCATCAAACGGCAACGCCACCCCACACCCCGCAAACACGCCGAAGTGCTGCGAAAAATCCCCGATGAACTCAAAATGCGGGGCAAAGCGCGACTCGGCCAACATGCGCCAGGTGTTGCCGCAGACCGGAAACACACGCCCGGCCTCGATGACGTGATGGCCGTCGAGCGTGAAGGCGTGCGGGGCGGTGGCCACGGTGCCGCGATAGATGACGGCCTGGCCATAGTCCTCGCAGGCCGGCTCCAGATCGGCGATGTTGAATAGCCGATACGTGGCCGAATAGAAGCGGGCGTTGCCGAGCTTGGCTTCCAGTACAACGTCATCGACGCTGAGCCGGCGCGACTCGACCAGACGCGGGTCACCGAAACCGACTCGCCGGGCCAGGTGCTCGAAGTCGTTCCAGTAAAGTGCGCCGCCCAGGCATTCGCCGTAGAGCACCGGGTCGTTGACGATCTCCTGGGCCAGGCGACGATCGGCATAGACATCGGAGAAATAGAACTCGCCGCCGGGCTTTAGAAGCCGGGCGACGTCGGCCAGCACCTTGGGCTTGTCGGTCGACAGGTTGATGACACAGTTGGAAATGACCACGTCGAAGCTGCCCCGCGCCAGCTCCAGCGCGTCTAGCGCCTCGAGATAGCCTTTTTCGAAGCGGACGTTGGAGGTGCCATAGCCGAAAGCCTGGCGGTGATGCTCTTCGTGCTGGCGCGCCACGGCGAGCTGCTCGTCGGTCATGTCCACGCCCACCACTTCGCCGTGCTCACCGACCAGCTGCGACAAGAGATAGACATCGCGCCCGGCGCCGCAGCCCAGATCCAGCACCCGGGCGCCAGCCAGCTCGTCGGGCACCACCAGCCCGCAGCCGTAGTAGCGGGCCAGCACATCGTCGTGAATATTGGCCAGCAGCGGTTTCAGATACGCCGGCGGGGTCTGGTCACAGCAGGCGTTGGTGGCTAGATCGGCCGAGGATTGCAGGGTCTGGCCGTAGTATTCCTGGACAGAATCGCGCATGGACTTCGACGGCGGTTAGATGTGATGCCCTGCAGTCTAACTCAGCGCCCGTGGGGCAGCTCCAGCTTCTGGCCGGCCGACAGATTGCGGCTGTGCAGGTGATTGATGCTCATGAGCGCGTCGACGCTCACCCCCTGCCGCTGGGCGATCTCGGACAGCGTATCGCCGGCACGCACGGTATAGAGCGAGCCGCCGGTGGGCGCCATGCGCTCGGGCGGGTGTTTCTCGAAATAGGCCATGATGCCGTTGAACATGGCCGTGGCCAGCTGATCGCGAAAGCCGTCGTTTTCCAGCCGACGCGCCTGGGCCGGGTTGGACAGGAACGCGGTTTCGCACAGCACCGACGGAATCATCGGGTCGCGCAGCACGGCAAAGTTGGCCCGCGGCGGCGTGCGCCGATAGATCGGCCCCACACGGCCGAACTGGCCGATGATGTCGTCGGCCAGGCTGTCGGCATCGTCGATGGAGGCGTTCTGATACAGATCGGTCAGCACCGCGTTGAGCGTGGGATCGGTATCCGAGAAGTCCACGCCGGCGACCCGTCGATCGGCCGAGTTCTCGAACTGGGCCAGCTGGGCCGCCTTGGCGTCGGTGGCGCCGTGCTGTGACAACACATAACACGTGCCGCCATCCACGCGGTGATCATCGGGATAAGCGTTCTGGTGAATCGAGACGAATAGATTGGCGTGGTTGTTCTGAGCGATACGCACCCGCTCGGCCAGGCCTACAAAGTGATCGTCGCTGCGGGTAAGCACCGGCCGCACGCTGGCCGTGGCCTTGAGTTTGGCGTAAAGCTTCTTGGCGATCGACAGCGCCACGGTCTTTTCCATGAGCCCGTTCGCTCCGCGTGTGCCCGAGTCGTGCCCGCCGTGGCCCGGGTCGATTACGACCACGACCGGGCCGTTGACGCGGGCGGCTTTATAGAGCGCTTCGGGCTCTTTGTCCTGGCGTACCGCCGACTGGGCGCCTGTGTCTTTTCGGGGCGCGCGGCTCGCTGGCACGCGGGCCACCGAAGCCGAGGCTTTCGTGTTGATCGTCGCCACGAGCGTGTTGCCACGCGCCTCGACGCCTTGCAGCGTACCGCCATCGGCCAGATCAATAACGACACGCGTGCTGCCGTCGCCATGTCGGGCCAAGCGCACGCCGGTAAGCCCCGGTTTGCGGCCCACCGGCGCCACCGAGCCGATATCCGTGCCCTCGAGGTCAATCACCGCCCGGGCCGGATCGTCCAGCGAGAAATAATGAAATTCCGGCACCGTATCCAGCGCGAACCGCACGGTGCTTGTGGTGCCGGCCGCGTTGACCGACAGGCCCGTCAGCCGCGCAGCGTGGGCCGCGCTGCCCATCAGCAGCAGCGCAGCAAAGCAAAGCGAGGCAATAACACGAGCAAGCTGGATCACGGGCCGGACGGTTTAGAGCATATGAATAGCAATAGGGTAAATCACAGGCGCCAATACTGGCCTACAAATCGAACGGCACGCTCGTGGTCAGGCGGATATCACGGCCCGGCGAGAGTGCATAGCCCTTGTAGGTATCCAGAAAGCCGCGATACGGCTTGTCGAAAAGGTTGTTCACACGTAGATCCAAGCGCACCTCGTGCCCGGCGATGGTCGGCGTCATGCCAGCCCCGAGATCGACCAGCCCGTAGCCCGAGGTCGAGGCACGCCCGAACGGCGCGCCGTCGAACTGTGAGAACGGCTCGCCCGGGGCCGCGTCCTGACTGGCGTGATACGTCAGATCCACCAGCCCGTAGGCGCCGGGCGGCCAGCTCTGGCCTTTCGGCGTAAAGCGAGCCCCCACGCCAAAGTTGTTGGCCGGGATCAACGGCAGATCCTCGTTGGACTGGGTGCGCTCACCGGTGATCAGCTCGCCCTGGGCATGCACCGACATCCACTGTGTGAGCTGGGCCTCGACGCTGGCCTCAGCGCCGTAGAGCTCGGCATCGGCCTGGTCGTGATCGAAGACCGGCAGGCCGTTCTGGGTCTGGCCGGTATCTTCGATATAGATGTAGTTATCAATCGCGTTGCGATAGCCCGAGAGTTTGGCCGTCACCCGGTCGGAGGCCCAGCGCAGCGAGACCGAGGTATCCAGCGAGGTTTCCTCGTCGAGATCCGGGTTGCCGCGCTGGAACGCCGCCACCCCGCCGTGCTGGCCGGCTACATATAACTCGAACAGGCTGGGCGCGCGGAAACCGCGCCCGACGTTGGCCGCCAGTGACAGATGATCCGTGAGCGCATAGACGCCGCCCAGCGAGCCGGTCACCACGTTGAAGGTCTGTTTATCGGCGTTGACTACCGACGGCGAGGGGTTGGCGGTCTCCCCGGCGTCGGCCTCCACATCGTGATAGTCGTAGCGCAGCCCGGCCTGGAGCGTGAGCTTGCCGATGTCTTTTTCCTCGAAGGCAAAGACCGCGGCGTTGTTCACCTGGCCGCCCGGCGAGAGCTGAACCCGCCCGCGCGAGGCTTGCTGCTTGTTGAGATATTCCACCCCGAACGTGCCCCCGGACAGGCCCAGCACCGGGCCGTGCTGGCCGGTCAGGCGCGCGGTGTACTGGTCAAACTCGAGATCAATCGTGTTGTCGAAGCCCGTGACCAGGGGAAAGCCCCCGGCATTCGAGCGCCGGCGATTGTTCTGATAGAGAAAACTGGGCTTCCACTGGATCCCGGCGCCCTCGACGTGGCCGGTCAGCTGAATCTGGTCGTCGTTGATGTACTGGCCCACGCCTTCGGCACCGGCGGTCGGCGGCTTGATACCGGCCGGGGGCGGCAAGAGAAAGTTGTGCTCGTCGTCAAACCGGGTATAGCGCAGCTGCCACTCACCCAGGGTGTCGTCGTCCATGCCCAGGGCGAAGCTGCCGTTCAACTGATTGAAGTCGGTATACGGCAGGCGCCCGGTATAGGCCGGCGCGTCGCTGTTGGCGGCCGCGTTCGGGCCCGGGAAATACGTTGGCTCGTCGGGCGTGCGGATATCCCCGCCGTCGCGCCGGATGAAGCCGGCCGCGTAGCCGAAATGGCCGTTGCCGCCGGTGGCTTTGACGCCGGTATCCCATTGGCGGTTGTTGCTGTTGTACCGGCCCATCACTTCGCCCAGCGCGCGATGATCGTAGGCGATATCCATCGGGATCAGGTTGATCGCCCCGCCAAGTGCGCTGGAGCCGTAGAGCACGCTGGACGCCCCCCGCACCACCTCGGCCCGGTCGATCAGAAACGGATCAATGACCGGCATGTGGCGTACCCCGTATGCCTGGTTACCGATACCCACGTCGTCCGACAAAATCTTCACGCGCAGACCCGACAGACCGCGGATGACCGGCTTGCCGGCCACGTTGCCGGTGCCGATCGAATCCACGCCCGCCAGCTGATCGAGCCCCTCGCCGAGGTTGGATACACCGTCGGCCTGCATGGCCTGGCTATCCACCACGTCGACGTTGGCCGCCTGCGTCAGCGGACTCCCGGGAATCGCGACGCCGGTGACAGAAACAGCCTCCAGCTGCGTCGCCTTGGCCGGTTGGGCCGGCGCTGCAGGCGCCGCCGTTGTCGTATCCCGTTCGGCCGGCGCCGCGGGGGCGACCGGCGCTTGGGCGCTCCCCGCGCCCGCATAAAAGCAAAGTGATAACGTAACAATACAAGCACGCAATGATACACGTGCTTTGGCGCTTGCAGACATGATTCCCCCAGACAAGACAACGACCATCGGGCCGAGGCTTCAAACCTCAGCCGGCGCAAATGTTACCTTGTAACAATTACGCCGGCAATGCCGCATGCCTCACGCCATGCGCGCCAGCCACTTCTCGGCGTCTGACCACCGCCTCGACGAGAGGCGATGCGCGCAAGCATGTCGTATCGGGTTGCAGGCCCTAGGTGTGTAAACCCACCAC
>DCKU01000022.1 GCA_002320455.1 Salinisphaera sp. UBA1666 | reverse complement strand
CCACGCTCGGCGGCCCGCGCCTTGCCTGACACGCCCGGCGCGGGCAATGCGACGTCATATCTCATGACGACACGCCCAAGGCCGGCATTTCGAGCGAGCGATCAGCCGAGTGCCAGATCGATAGCCAGTCCGGCAAAGATGAGGCCACCCAGGTAGTTATGCTGCATGAACGCCTTGAAGCAAGACGCGCGATCACGTTCGCGCGTTAGCCATTGGTGATAGAGCGACATCGCTACAGCGGCGAACAGCCCCAGATAATAGGCCAGGCCCAGCGAGAAAATCAGGCCGACTCCGACCAGCAGCCCGTAGAAAAGCGCCTGAAAGCCGCCGATGATGGCGCGGTCGCGGCTGCCCCAGAGCACGGCCGTGGATTTCACGCCGATCTTGAGATCGTCGTCGCGATCGACCATGGCATAGAACGTATCGTAGATCAGCGCCCAGATCAGCGTTGCCACAAACAATACCCAGCCGCCGATGGATACGCCGCCGCTTTCGGCCGTGAAGGCCATCGGCACCGCCCAACCGAACGCCGCGCCCAGAAACATCTGTGGCCAGTGCGTCGCGCGTTTGGTAAAGGGATAGAGAACCGCCAGGCCGACGGCCACAACCGACAACGCGATGGTGGCCGGATCGAGCGTAAGCACCAAGCCAAATGCGAGCAGACAAAGCACCGCGAATACGCCCAGCGCTTCACGAGCGCTGACCTCGCCGGTAGCCAGCGGGCGCTCCCGGGTGCGGGTGACGTAGCCGTCGATCTTGCGATCGGCAAAGTCATTCATCACACAGCCGGCCGAGCGCATCAACACCGCTCCGGCCACGAACACGAACAACACCCACATATCGGGCACGCCGTCGGCGGCCAGCCACAGCGCCCAGAGCATCGGCCACACCACGAGAAAGATGCCGATGGGCTTGTTCAGGCGGGTCAGACGCAGATAGCAATCGAGCCGACCTGCACGGGCCGTCGTGCTGGACATGGATGCACTCCGAAGATTATGGGCTGGCGATGGGCATCCGTGGCACTACCAACTACCGCCCAAAGTCTCTGAAACGGTACCATGCGCGAAATTGTTGCGGCAGGCTCGCGAGCCGTCGACGTTGAGACCAACGATCGAGCGACTACGCGAACCCGAGCTGCTTTTCGGAGAATCCATGTCCGCTCCTTCTCAATCCGGCGGCGCGCCGATCACCGACGAACGACAACTTGTCGATTATTTCGAGAATGCCTGCAAGCCGCCGAGCCGTTGGCGGCTGGGCACTGAGCACGAGAAGTTCGTTTTCGATCGCGAAACGCTGCGCCCCCTGCCCTATGAAGGCGAGCAGAGCATCTCGCGCTTTCTCGAAGCGTTGACGCGCTTCGGCTGGACGCCGATGCAAGAAAACGGGCGCACGGTCGCGCTTGAGTGCGGCGACTGTCATATCACGCTGGAGCCCGGGGGCCAGCTGGAGCTGGCCGGGGCACCGCTGTATACCATTCACGAGACCTGTGACGAGATCCACACGCATCTACGCCAGGTCAAGGAAGTGGCCGCGGATATGAACGTCGGTCTCATCGGCCTGGGCTTTCAGCCCAAATGGTCGCGTGAAGACAGCCCGTGGATGCCTAAGGAGCGCTACGAGATCATGGGCAACTACATGCCCAAGGTTGGCAGCCTCGGCCTGGACATGATGCTTCGCACCTCCACCGTGCAGGTCAATATCGACTACGGCTCCGAAGCGGACATGATCAAGAAATTCCGGGTCGGCCTGGCCCTGCAGCCGGTGGCCACCGCGCTGTTCGCCAACTCGCCCTTCACCGAAGGAAAGCCCAACGGGTTCGTGTCCTATCGCAGCCAGATCTGGACCGATACCGACCCGGATCGCTGCGGCATGCTCGACTGGGTCTTTGAAAACGAGATGGGTTTCGAGCGCTACAAGGACTTCGCGCTCGACGTGCCCATGTATTTCGTCTATCGCGACGGGCACTACATCGACGCCGCCGGCCAATCATTCCGGGACTTCATGGCCGGCAAGCTTCCGGCGCTGCCGGGCGAACGCCCGACCATGAGCGACTGGGATGATCATCTAACCACGCTGTTCCCGGAGGTCCGCCTCAAGCGGTTTATGGAAATGCGCGGCGCCGACGGCGGGCCCTGGCGCCGGCTGTGTGCGCTACCCGCGCTATGGGCCGGGCTCTGCTACGACAGCACGGCCCTGGATGAGGCCTGGGCGCTGGTCGCCGACTTCACGCCCGCCGAGCGCAACCATTTGCGCGATAGGGCGCCCATCCACGGCCTGGCGACACCGTTTCGCGGTGGCACGCTAGGTGATATCGCCCGCGAGACGGTGGCTATCGCCCAGCGCGGCCTGTCGCGCCGCGCCAATCTCGACGGCCAGGATCGGGACGAGTCGATCTATCTGGATCAATTGGCCGAGATCGCGGCCACTGGCAAGACCCCAGCCGAAACGCTTCTCGATCTCTATCACGGTAGGTGGAACCAGTCCGTAGACCCGGTATTCGCGGAATTCGCCTACTAGCGGACGACAGTCACACCCTTCCAACGGAGCCGTCGTCATGGCCAATCGCTCTTTTGAAGTTCACGCCGTCGATCACGTCGGGTTTGCGGTCCCTTCGCTCGACGACGCCACGCGCTTTTGGACCCAGGCGCTTGGCGCGACGCTCGTTCGCACCGGGCAGATGAGCGGCCATTTTCTCGAGCAGGTCACCGGCGCCCGCGACGCCAGCGTGCGTATGGCGATTGTCGAAATGGCCGGTCGGCGTATCGAACTGCTCGAGTACGAGCACGCGGCGCCGCAAGACGACCTGTCATCTAGGCCGTATGACGCCGGCGCACTGCATCTAGCAATCCAGGTCAGCGATATCGATGCCGTGATCGAAGCTGTCCGCGACCACGGTTGGCATCCCCAGGGTCTGACACAGACCATCGATGCCGGGGAGCGCGCGGGCACGCGCGTGATGTATATCGTCGGCCCGGCGGGATCGGCCATCGAGCTGATGCAACCGCCGCGACGGCATCGCTGAATCCGGACGCTGCAACCTGTGATACGACGCGCGACGGCTCGTAATACTCGCGCCGACAATCGTCGTGCCCCACGATCGCCGCACTCAGATGATCGTTTTCATCCGTCGGTATTGCCAGAGCGCGCCAGCCAGGGGTACTCGCCGCGCGAGTCGCTGCCGGGCAGGGGCGATTTGACCGCCTCGCGACCGTAGAACTTGATGCCTTTCTGGATACGCTCGCGCCCGGCGGCTTGGCGGTGGCGGTTGGTATCGCGCAGGCTGTAGACACAGCCACAGTATTCCTGCTGATAGAACGCCTCGCGCTTGGCGATTTCGATCATGCGCGCCGCACCGCCCTTCTTGCGCCAGTTGAGCGTCCAGTAGGTCACCTCCGGATAGCGCGATGTCGCGCGTACGCCGGCTTCGTTGATCTGGGCCATGTTCTTCCAGCGCGAGATACCCAGCGTGGACGAGATCATGTGATAGCCGTGCTCGGCGGCGTAAAGTGCCGTTCGCTCGAAGCGCATGTCGAAACAGACCGTGCAGCGCCGGCCGCGCTCGGGGGCATCTTCCAGTCCGCGTATGCGGTCGAACCAGTTATCGGTGTCGTAATCACCGTCGATATGCGGAATGCCCAGTTCTTCACAATAGCGCGTGTCTTCGGCCTTGCGCATTTCGTACTCGGCCTCCGGGTGGATGTTTGGGTTGTAGAAATACACCGTTACATCAATGCCCGATGCCTTGACCGCTGCCAGCACTTCCCCGGCGCAGGGCGCGCAGCAGGAATGCATGAGCAGCTTCGTGCCCGGCTCCGGCGGAACGAGGGTCGGGCGTTCATAATCGTCGAGCTTGTACGGGTTCATGGCGCGACCTGGTCATTCAAACGATGCGATAATGACGCGTATTGTCCGCATCAGGGCGGCTCAAGTCCACGGCCGCTTTCAAGGCAGCAGTTTCAATGCAGAAAGGCAGTATCTCTCTCGCGATCGTCTGGATGGTCGTCATCTCGCTCGTGCTGTTCTGGCTGCCCGTAGCCGGGCCGCTGCTGGCCGGCTTCGTCGGCGGGCGCACCGCCGGCAGCATCGGACGTGGCATCTGGGCTGCGATCCTGCCGACGGTTATCCTCTGTCTCATTCTACTGGGCGCCGGCACCGCGCTTACCGGTCTGCCGATCATTGGCGTCATCGCTTCGGTCAGCGTGTTTCTGGTGATCGTCATTCAGCTGGTGCCGCTAATCGTGGGCGCTGTCATCGGCGGCATGACCGCTTGATACGACGCTGCGGCGCATAAAAAAGCCCCGGTCGATGACCGGGGCTTCGATCTACGCCCAATACGGGTTGCGATCAGTCTTGCGGCGGCACGTAGGCGCCGTCTTCGTCGTGGATCTCGCGACCGGTGACCGGCGGGTTGAACGCACAGACAAGCTTCATTTCCGTCTTGGCCTTCAACGTGTGCTTGTCGTGATTATCCAGCGCGTAGACCGTGCCCGGCTTGATCTCGAACTCTTCGCCGGTGTCGCGGTTCACGATCGAGCCTTCGCCCTGATAGCAGAACACGGCTTCGAAGTGGTGCTTGTACCACATATCGAATTCCAGGCCCGGCGGAAAGGTCGTTTCGTGGAACGAAAAGCCCATACCGTCCTTGGCCAGCAGCCAGCGCACGCTGGTCCAGCCGTCCGGGCTGACGACTTCACGATCGGTACCGCGCAGTTCTTCGGTCTTGATGATTTTCATGTTTGGCCTCTTTGAGGTGTTGCTCTAGTGCATCCTACACCCGGAGAAGTCGCCTGAGACGACATCCCCGGGCTTATAACAACGCTTGTGCGATTAGGCCGCGTTGGACAGCAGACCGTGCTTGTCCAGCACCGTGTGGATGGCCTTTTCGAGGGTGTCTAGGCCTTTCTCGATGTCGGCATCCGGGCTGATCAGCGGCGGCATGATCTTGATAACGTTGTCATCGGCGCCGGCGGTTTCCAGAATCATGTGATTCTTGAAGCACTCGGCCGCGATCTCATCGGCGAGCTCGTGCTGCTCGCAATCCACACCGATGAAAAAGCCGCGACCGCGTACTTCGGCCTTGAAGCCGGTCTCGGAAATGATGCCGTGCAGGCGCTCCTTGATGCGATCGCTCATGCGCAGCACGTCTTTTTCGAGCTTGTCGTCTTTCCAATAGTGCTCGAGTGCTGCGATCGCCGTGATGAAGGCATGGTTAAAGCCGCGGAACGTGCCGTTGTGTTCGCCCGGCGCCCAGATATCGTACTCGGGCTTGATCATGGTGATCGCCAGCGGCGTACCGTAGCCCGACAGGCTCTTGGACACCGTGATGATGTCCGGGCTGATGCCGGCCGGCTCGAACGAGAAGAACGGACCGGTACGGCCCACGCCGGCCTGAATATCGTCCACGATCAGCAGCATGTCATGATCACGACAGATGCGCTCGATCTTCTTCAGCCAGTCGAAATCGGCCACGTTGATGCCGCCTTCGCCCTGCACTGTTTCCACGATGATGGCCGCCGGCTTTTCCAGACCCGAAGAGCTGTTGGACAGCATCATCTCGAGATCGTCGGCGGTATCGCGGTCTTCGCCAAAGTAGCCGGAATACGGCATCGGCGTGGAGTGACACAGGCACACGCCGGCACCGGCGCGCTTGGAGGCGTTGCCGGTCACGGCCAGCGCACCCAGCGTCATGCCGTGATAGGCGTTGGTGAAGAACAACACACGGTCGCGTTTCTTGACCTTGCGCGCGATCTTCAACGCGGCTTCAACGGCGTTGGTACCGGTCGGGCCAGGGAACTGGATCTTATAGTCCATGCCACGCGGCTTCATGATCACGTCCTCGAAGGTCTCGAGGAAGCGCACCTTAGCGTCGGTGGCCATGTCCAAGCCGTGGGTCACGCCGTCGGACTCGATGTAGTCCAGCAGCGCTTTCTTCATCACGTCGTCGTTGTGGCCATAGTTGATGGCCCCGGCGCCGGAGAAGAAGTCCAGGTATTTAGTGCCGTCTTCAGCGGTCAGCCAGTTGGCCTTGCCCGTGGTGAAAACTTTCGGAAACGAACGGACATAACCGCGAACTTCCGATTCCAAACGATTGATGGTTTCCATTAGAAAACTCCTGACTACGCAGGCTGTGCGTCGTATTAAGAGGAAAGCGCGTTAACACGTTGGCCGTCAAATGGGCCGATGCGGAAAAGAATCTCCGGCTCGTGCGGGTCATGCGGCTCGCCTTCGTCGAAGGCGTCAAACAGCTCGGCCGAAAACAACTCGTTTTCTTCCATGCCGGTATCGAGTCGTCGCGCCAGACCGCGGAACAGCGCTTGAGAGGGTTCGTTGGTCGGCCCGATCGTGGTGTCCAGATAGCGCACATCGGCACAGGCCGGGCGCTTCAAGATCTCGACGAGCATACGGGTGGCCAGGCCTTTGCCGCGGCCGGCCTTTGCCACGCCGACCTGCCACACGAATACCGTCTCCGGATCCGCCGGCAATAAATACGCGGAGATGAAACCGACCAGTTCGCCGTCAATCTCGGCGACTACGCTCGTTCCGGCGTGGTGTTCGCCGATGAGCATGTAGGCATAAGCCGAGTTGATATCCAGCACACCCAGCTGATGCACGAGCTTGAGAATGCCAGCGCCGTCTTCCTTGCCCGGCGGCCGAAAGATCACGTCGTCCGACGCGGGGTTGTCCGATTGAGAAATGATCGTTTTACGATTCGAGTGATACCCCGAGTATAACGAGTCGCGCGCGCTTGTGCTGCGCGCGCACCTCGTAGCCGACCAATCAGGCCGTAACGTCGGCCTGGATCGACTGCAGCGAATAGACTTCCAGCGCGCGCTCGTCGGACAGCGCGGTGGCACTGGCCAAGCCGCCTGCGATGGTCGTGAAATAACTGACCTTGTAGCGCAGCGCCGTCATGCGGATCGAGCGCGATTCTTCGATGGCCCGCTTGCCCTCGGTGGTGTTGACCACGAGCGCGAACTCGCCGTTCTTGATCATGTCCACGATATGCGGCCGGCCTTCCTTGACCTTGTTGACCACTTCACAGGCAATGCCAGCGTCTGTGATTGCTCGCGCGGTGCCGCGTGTGGCCACCACTGAGAAACCGGCGGTGACCAGCTCGCGGGCCATATTGACCGCCAGCGGCTTGTCGGCGTCGCGCACGGTCACGAGTGCGACGCCCGGGGCCGTAGGCAGGCCCACACCGCTGGCCAGCTGAGACTTGGCAAAGGCCTCGCCAAAGGTCTTGCCTACGCCCATGACCTCGCCGGTGGACTTCATTTCCGGGCCCAGAAGCGGGTCCACCGTCGGGAACTTGGAGAACGGGAAAACCGCTTCCTTGACTGCATAGTGCGGAATACGCCGCTCGGCGCCGGCGTTCTGTTCGGCCAGACTCTGGCCGGCCATGCAGCGCGCGGCAATCTTGGCCAGGGGCATGCCGGTGGCCTTGGACACGAAGGGCACCGTGCGCGAAGCCCGCGGGTTGACCTCCAACAGATACACCTCGCCGCCACGAATGGCGAACTGGACGTTCATCAAGCCCACCACGGACAGCCCCTTGGCCAACGCCGCGGTCTGGCGACGAACTTCGTCGAGAACGTCATCGCTTAAGCTGTACGGCGGTAGGCTGCACGCCGAGTCGCCCGAGTGCACACCGGCCTGTTCGATATGCTCCATGATGCCGCCGATGAAGACATCGGTGCCGTCACAGATGGCATCCACGTCGAGCTCGATCGCGTCTTCCAGGAAGCGATCGAGCAGCACGGGCGAGTCGGGCGAGACCTTGACCGCGGCCGACATATAGCCCTGCAGATCCTCCGGGCCGTAGACGATCTCCATCGCCCGGCCGCCCAGCACATAGGACGGGCGCACCACCATCGGAAAGCCGACTTCTTCGGCCAGGCGCATGGCTTCCGCCTCGGAGCGCGCCGTGCGGTTGGCCGGCTGTTTGAGCCCCAGTTTGTTGACCAGATTGAGGAACCGATCACGATCCTCGGCCAAGTCGATGGCATCCGGTGCCGTGCCGATGATCGGCGCGCCTGCAGCTTCCAGCCGGCGGGCGAGCTTCAACGGCGTCTGCCCGCCGTACTGCACGATGACGCCCTTGGGTTTTTCGACGTCGATGATCGACATCACGTCTTCGAAGGTCAGCGGCTCGAAATACAGCCGGTCGGAGGTGTCGTAATCGGTCGACACGGTCTCCGGGTTGCAGTTGACCATGATGGTCTCGTAGCCGTCTTCGCGCATGGCAAGCGCGGCATGGACACAGCAATAGTCGAACTCAATGCCCTGACCGATCCGGTTGGGCCCGCCGCCCAGCACCATGATCTTGTCGCGATCCGAGGGGTTGGCTTCGCACTCGTCGTCGTACGAGGAATACTGATAGGCCGTGGCGGTCGGAAACTCAGCCGCGCAGGAGTCCACGCGCTTGTAGACAGGCACGATGCCCTGGTTCAGGCGCGCCCGGCGTACGGCGAATTCGTCACAGCCCAACAACGTGGCCAGACACAGATCGGAAAAGCCTTTGCGCTTGTAGGCGCGCAGCGTATCGGCGTCAAGATCGCCGATGGTCGAGGTCGCAAGCGCGCCTTCCATCTCGATGAGCTCGGCGATCTGGTCGAGAAACCAGGGATCGATATGAGTCAGCTCATGCACGTCGGCCACGGTGAAGCCGGCCCGGAACGCATCACCGATATACCACATGCGATCGTATCGGGGGGTGGACAGCTCGCCACGCAGTGTGTCCTTGGCGGCGTCGCTTGTGACATCGTCGAGCTTGGGTTCAAAACCGTCCGAGCCGATCTCCAGGCTGCGCATGGCCTTGTGCAGCGACTCTTGGAAGTTGCGGCCAATGGCCATGGCCTCGCCCACGGACTTCATCTGCGTGGTCAGGCGATCATCCGCGGCCGGAAACTTCTCGAAGGTGAAGCGCGGCATCTTGGTGACGACATAGTCGATCGACGGCTCGAAAGAGGCCGGCGTGGCCCCGCCCGTGATCTCGTTATCGAGCTCGTCGAGCGTATAGCCAACGGCCAGCTTGGCTGCGACCTTGGCGATCGGGAAGCCGGTGGCCTTGGAGGCCAGCGCCGAGGATCTAGAGACACGCGGATTCATCTCGATCACGATCATGTCGCCGGTGGCCGGGTTGATCGCGAACTGTACGTTCGAGCCGCCGGTCTCTACGCCGATTTTGCGCAGACAGGCCAGCGAGGCATCGCGCATGACCTGATACTCGCGATCGGTCAGCGTCTGGGCCGGCGCAACCGTGATGGAATCACCGGTATGCACGCCCATGGCGTCGACGTTTTCGATGGCACAGATGATGATGCAGTTGTCCGCCTTGTCGCGGACCACCTCCATCTCGTATTCCTTCCAACCCAGCACGCTCTGCTCAAGCAGCACTTCGTTGGTCGGCGACAGCTCCAGGCCACGCGAGAGCAGATCCTCGAACTCTTCCTTGTTATAGGCGATACCGCCGCCGGTGCCACCCAGCGTGAACGACGGGCGCATGATGATGGGAAAGCCGATACGCGCCTGGACCTGCTCGCCCTCGGCCATGGTGTTGACCGTCTGCGAGGCTGGCGTCTTGAGCCCGATCTCGGTCATGGCCTCGCGAAACGCGGTACGATCCTCGGCCATATCGATGGCATCGCGCGAGGCGCCAATCATCTCTACGCCGTGCTCTTCCAGCACGCCGTTGTAATACAGCTCCAGCGCGCAGTTGAGCGCGGTCTGGCCGCCCATGGTCGGCAGCAGCGCATCCGGTTTTTCCGTGGCGATCACCTTGGCGACGGTCTGCCAGTCGATCGGTTCGATATAAACCGCGTCGGCTGTCTCCGGGTCAGTCATGATCGTGGCGGGGTTCGAATTGACCAGGATGACCCTGAACCCCTCGTCCTTGAGCGCCTTGCAGGCCTGCATGCCCGAGTAGTCGAATTCACAGGCCTGACCGATGACGATCGGCCCGGCGCCGATGACCAGAATGCTTTTAAGATCTGTGCGCTTGGGCATGGCTACACTTTATTGTCCGCAAATGAACGCGAATACACGCGAATGAAAGACAAGATGTTAGAGCGGTTGGCGCTCGTCGTAGGCGTTGACGATACGTTTGACGCCAACTCTGGATTTTCCGAAATTCAGCAGTAACCCGACCTTCAGATTGCTGGCCTTCAGATAATTCATAAGCTGCGCTTCATGCAGCGTGCTAATCGCCGAGAGTGCCTTGATTTCGACGATCAAGACCTCGGCGATCAACATATCGGCGACATAATCGCCAACGATGACGTTGCGATACGTCACCGGTAGACGTTTCTGTCTCACGAAAGCGATGCCAGAGCGTTCAAGTTCGACTGCCATCGCGTTTTCATAAACTGCTTCGAAGAACCCTGCACCTAATCGGTTGCTGACCTCGAACGCGCAACCAATCACGCGTTTCGAAAGCCGTTCTTCATTCGCGTCCATTCGCGTTTATTTGCGGACAGACTTTGCTTGCTCGATCGCCGTCACGAACTGTTTGAATATCGGCGCGACATCGTGCGGGCCGGGGCTGGCTTCCGGGTGCCCCTGGAAGGAAAAGACGGGTGCATCGATCATTTCGATGCCCTGCAGGGTCTGATCGAACAGCGACCGGTGCGACACACGCACGGTATCCGGCAGGCTGGCTTCGTCGATGGCAAAACCGTGGTTCTGCGACGAAATCATGACCTCGCCGCTGGCGGTATCGATTACCGGATGGTTAGCGCCGTGATGGCCGAACTTCATCTTCAGGCTCGACGCCCCTACGGCCAGGCCCAGAATCTGGTGGCCGAGACAAATGCCCAGCGTGGGAATCCGGCGCGCGATGAGTTCGCGACACGTCGCCACCGCATAATCCAGCGGCTCGGGATCACCAGGCCCATTGCCTAACAGCACCCCCTCGGCGCCCAGGGCCACAACGTCATCGACTGATGTCTTGGCGGGCACCACCGTGACACGGGCGCCGGCATCGACCAGCTGACGCAGGATGTTGTACTTGATGCCGTAGTCGTATACCGCCACGTGAAAGCGCGGCTCGGCCGGCGCGTGCAGATCGTTCGGCCCGATCCAGGTGCCTTGAGTCCATTCGTAGGCTTCACGTACACCGGCTTCGGCGGCCAGATCCGCGCCCTTCAGGCCCGGAAAATCGCGCGCGGCTTGGATCGCAGCGGCCTCGTCGATATCATCACCGGCCACGATCGCGCCGTTCTGGGCGCCTTTTTCACGCAGTAGTCGTGTGAGACGTCGGGTATCTATATCGCCGATACCCACGATGCCGTTGGCCTCGAGATAACCTATCAGGCTGTCGTTGGACCGCCAATTGCTTGGGCTACGCGGGACCTCGCGGATGATCAGACCGGCTGCCTGGACCCGATCAGACTCGACGTCCTGGTCGTTGGTCCCTGTATTACCGATATGCGGATAGGTCAGTGTGACCATCTGCTGCTGATAGGAGGGATCGGTCAGGATTTCCTGATAACCGGTCATGGCGGTGTTGAAGACCACCTCCCCGACGGTCCGGCCGGTGGCGCCGATGGCGCGGCCGTGAAAGACACTACCGTCTTCGAGCGCTAGTACGGCTTTGGCGCGCAATACATCTCTCCAGTCGCTGATTGCCAGTGGGCTGCCCGGAGGCGGCGAGAGTATAGCCGCTAGGGCGCCGTCTCGCCAGCGATGTATGACGCGCGCTTAGTCAGATAGCCCCAGCACATCGTTCATACCGTAATGCCCGGGCGTCTGAACGCTGGCCCAGACTGCTGCTCGCATCGCCCCGCCGGCAAAGGTCTGGCGCGATGTCGCGCGGTGCGTGATCTCGATGCGCTCACCGGCGCCAGCGAATAGCACCGTATGCTCGCCGACGATGTCACCGCCGCGCACGGTCGCAAATCCAATAGCGCCGGCCGGGCGCTCACCGGTGTGCCCCTCGCGCGCGTAGACCGCGTTTTGATCCAGCGTCTGCCCGCGCCCGCGCGCGGCCACCTCGCCTAGCTTCAAGGCTGTGCCCGAGGGCGCATCGACTTTGTGTCGATGATGAGCTTCGACGATTTCAATATCCACATCATCGCCCAGCGCAGCAGCTGCGCGCTCGACCAGGTCCAGCGTCAAATTGACGCCCGCGCTGTAGTTGGGTGCCTGGACAATAGCGATGTCAGCCGCGGCCGCGTCAATCTCGGCCTGCTGTGCGGCGCTAAAACCAGTCGTGCCGATCACCATGGCCGCACCCTGGGCACGACAGGCCGCGAGCGCGCTCATTGACGGGGCCGGCAAGGAAAAATCGACGAGCACATCAAAGGCGGCCTTCGCGATTGACTCGGAGGACGTCAGAAACACACCGGTATCAGCCACTCCGGCCAATCGACCGGCATCGATGCCTAGCTGCTCGTTGGTCGACGAGGCAAAGGCCGCGACCAATTCAAGATCGTCGCGGGCCTGGGCAGCCACGATCAGCTCGCGCCCCATACGCCCGGAGGCGCCGTTGATTGCCACGCGTTGGGTCATGATCAGTTCAGGTGCTCGCCGAAGAAACGCTTGGCCTTGTCTAGCCAGCTGCTCGTGGCCGGGCTATGGCTATGGCTGCTCTCGTTCAGCGACTCTTGCAGCTCTTCTAGCAGCTTCTTCTGCTTGGAATTCAGGTTGACCGGCGTCTCGACGCTGACCTTGACCAGCAGATCGCCCGGCGACGAGGTGCGCACCGACTGGACGCCCTTGCCCCGCAGCCGGAACGTCTTGCCCGACTGGGTTTCGGCCGGCACTCGCAGGCTGACCTTGCCCTTCAAGGTCGGCACATCGATCTCGCCACCCAGCGCGGCCGTGATCATGTCGACCGGCACGTTGGCGCGCAGGTTGTTGCCATCACGCACGAAGAACTCGTGCGGCTTGACGTTGATCTGCACGTAGAGATCACCGGCCGGGCCGCCCATCTCGCCGGCCTCGCCCTCGCCGGACAGGCGGATACGATCGCCGTTATCCACGCCCGGCGGCACCTTGACCGACAGCGTCTTGGACGACTGGACGCGCCCGTCGCCCTGGCATTTCTTGCACGGGTTGCGAATCTTCTTGCCCGAACCCTGGCAGTCCGGGCACGCCTGCTGGATCGACAAAAAGCCCTGCTGGATACGCACCTGGCCCTGGCCCTTGCAGGTGTCACAGGTGTCCACGGGCGAGCCGGGCTCGGCGCCGTCGCCGCCGCAGGTTTCGCACTGTTCCAGCGTGGGAATCCGGATTTCGATGGTGTCGCCGTCGACCGCGGTTTCCAACTCCAGATCCAGATCGTAGCGCAGGTCCGCGCCGCGGGCGGCCCGGCTGCGACCGCCGCCCATGCCGCCACCGCCGAAAATATCGGAAAAGATATCGCCGAAGATATCGCCGAAACCGGCGCCGCCGCCGCCAAAGCCGGCACCGCCACCGGCCGCGCCGCCCATGCCGGCGTGACCGAACTGGTCATAGGTCGCGCGCTGCTGATCGTCAGACAGTACTTCGTAGGCCTCGGAGGCCTCCTTGAAGCGCGCCTCGGCGTCTTCATCGCCCGGATTACGGTCCGGGTGGTTTTTCATGGCCAGACGTCGATAGGCCTTCTTGATCTCGTCCTTGGACGCGCTCTTGGATACGCCCAGCACTTCGTAGTAATCGCGTTTCGCCATGGTCGTCGTCTTTCAAAATCCCTGATTGATGCGTCCGCACGTCGTATCCGCGGCGGCGGTCGAATTAATCAGAAATCTCGTGTGGTCAAAATCAAAAATGCCGGGGCAGCTCTCGCCGCCCCGGCGCATCGGCTCACTCGATGAGCTTACGAGTTGGTGCCCGACTTCTTGTCGTCGTCTTTGACTTCCTCGAAGTCGGCGTCGACGACGTCATCGTCGCCGGACTGCTGCGACTGCTGGCCGCCGGCGGCCTGCTCGCCTTCGGCGCCTTCTTCGCCCTGGCCGTAAGCCTTCTGCATGATCGGGGCCGAGGCCTCCGACAGCTTCTGCGTCTTGGCTTCGATCTCGTCCTTGTCGTCGCCTTCGAGTGCGGTGCGCAGCTCGGCGATGGCATCATCAACCGGCTTTTTCTCGTCCTCGGAGATCTGGTCGGCCAGATCCTTCATGGACTTCTCGATGCCGTGGATGAGGCCGTCGGCCTGGTTGCGCGCCGTGATCAGCTCGTTGAACTTGGCGTCTTCCTCGGCGTGCGCCTCGGCGTCCTTGACCATCTGCTCGACTTCGTCGTCGGACAGACCGGACGAAGCACGGATCTCGATGGACTGCTCCTTGCCCGTGGCCTTGTCCTTGGCCGAGACGTTCAGAATGCCGTTGGCGTCGATATCGAAGGTGACTTCGATCTGCGGCGTGCCACGCGGCGCCGGCGGGATATCCGACAGGTCGAAACGGCCCAGCGACTTGTTGCCGGAGGCCTGCTCGCGCTCGCCCTGGAGCACGTGCACCGTCACGGCCGGCTGGTTGTCTTCCGCGGTGGAGAACGTCTCCGACTTGCGGGTCGGGATGGTCGTGTTCTTGTCGATGAGCTTGGTCATCTTGCCGCCCAGGGTCTCGATACCCAGGCTGAGCGGCGTGACGTCCAGCAGCAGCACGTCCTTAGTGTCACCCGACAGCACCGAGCCCTGGATAGCGGCACCCACGGCCACAGCTTCGTCCGGGTTCACGTCCTTGCGCGGGTCACGACCGAAGAAGCTCTTGACCGCTTCCTGGACGGCCGGCATACGAGTCTGGCCGCCGACGAGAATCACGTCGTCGATGTCCGAGGCCTTCATGCCGGCGTCCTTGAGCGCCGTGCGGCACGGGTCGATGGTACGTGCGACCAGGTTCTCGACCAGGGACTCCAGCTTGGCCCGCGTCATCTTCATGTTGAGATGCTTGGGACCGTTCTGGTCGGCCGTCACGTACGGCAGATTGATCTCGGTCTGCTGCGTAGAGGACAGCTCGATCTTAGCCTTCTCGGCGGCTTCCTTGAGGCGCTGCAGGGCAAGCTTGTCCTTGCGCAGGTTCACGCCCTGGTCTTTCTCGAACTCGGCCGCGATGTGCTCGATGATCTCGTTGTCGAAGTCTTCGCCGCCCAGGAACGTGTCGCCATTGGTGGCGTGCACCTCGAACTGATGCTCGCCGTCGATCTCGGCCACTTCGATGATCGAAATATCGAACGTGCCGCCGCCCAGGTCATAGACCGCGATCTTCTTGTCGCCGCCCTTTTTATCCAGGCCGTAGGCCAATGCGGCCGCGGTCGGCTCGTTGATGATGCGCTTGACGTCCAGACCGGCGATGCGGCCGGCATCCTTGGTGGCCTGACGCTGGCTGTCATTGAAGTAGGCCGGCACCGTGATCACGGCTTCGGTGACCTTCTCGCCAAGATAATCTTCGGCGGTGGCCTTCATCTTCTGCAGCACCTTGGCCGAGATTTCCGGCGGCGCCATCTTGTCGTCGCCGACCTGCACCCAGGCGTCGCCGTTGTCGGCCTTGACGATCTGGTAAGGCACCGTGTCGATGTCCTTCTTCGTGGTCGGATCATCGAAGGTGCGTCCAATCAGCCGCTTGATGGCATATAGCGTGTTGGTCGGGTTGGTGACCGCC
>DCKU01000031.1 GCA_002320455.1 Salinisphaera sp. UBA1666 | reverse complement strand
GCTGGTCTGCGATGAACCAAAAAAGCCGCCGACTGTCAGGTCGACGGCTTTTGAAAGCCCTGCGGTTCAGCGGCCCCCGGTAGCGGCTCACTCACTGAATGGAGATGCTACCGGATTGAGGGCCAAGCCGGCGTGAAGCGCGAGGGCCAGAACGCTCCTTAGTTCTGCTCTGCGGGCGCATCCTCCGCGGGGGCTGAAGGCGCTGCGGTACCTTGCTCATCGGCCTCTTCGGGAGTGTCGGCGCTCTCGGCAGTGGCTTGTGCCTCTTCTTCAGCCGATGCCCCGAATTCTTCGGCCGGCGTTGCGCTTGCATCCACCGATTGATCGCTAGCCGCGGGCTGAGTTTCAGCGCTGGGTTGCCCAGCAGCTGTATTCGAGGCTGCGTTCTGCGCGTTGGCTGCGGCATCGCCGGTCGATGCGACATCTTGCTGCGCGGCGCCCCCGTCGGTGCGCTTGATGCGCCAGACGGCGTTGGTGAGATCGTCGGCCACCAGCACAGCGCCGTCGTCGGTCACGGCCACGCCCACCGGGCGGCCACGTGTTTTCTTGTCGCCGCTCAAGAAACCAGAGACGAAGTCGACGGGCTTGCCGGCGGGCTGGTCGTTCTCGAACGGGATGAATACGACGCGATAGCCCACGGGGTTGCCGCGGTTCCAGCTGCCGTGCTCGCCCACGAACACGCCGTTCGTGAATTGGCCGCCTACGGCGTTGTTGGAAAACGCCAGACCCAGCGGCGCGTGGTGCGAGCCCAGGCTGTAGTCGGGAGCGATGGCCGACTCGACCTTGGCCGGGTTCTGCGGGCGCACGCGCGGGTCGACGTGTTGGCCCCAGTAGCTGTAGGGCCAGCCGTAGAAGGCGCCTTGTTTGACCGAGGTGACGTAGTCCGGCACCAGATTGGGGCCCAGCTCATCACGCTCGTTGACGACCGTCCAGAGTGTGTCGGTGCCGGGCTGGATGGCCAGATCCGTGGGGTTGCGCAGGCCCGTGGCATAGGCACGGTGAGCCCCGGTGTCCGGATCGATTTCCCAGATTTCGGCGCGGTCAACCTCGGCTTCCATACCGCGCTCGGTGATGTTGCTGTTGGAGCCGATGCCCACGTACAGATGCTCACCGTCGGCGCTGGCCGTCAGCGACTTGGTCCAGTGGTGATTGATTTCCGAGGGCAGGTAGGTCACCAGCTGCGGTGGCCCGCTGGCCTGACGCTGCCCGGTTTGGTAATCAAAACGGATGAGCGCGTCCTGATCGGCCACATAAAGGTGGTTGTCGATCAACGCCAGGCCGTACGGCGCGTTGAGGTTCTTGGCGAACGTGCTGCGTTGTTCGTAGGTGCCGTCCCCGTCGCCGTCGCGCAGCAGGGTCAGCCGGTTGCCGCTTTTAACAGATGTGGTGCCGCGCGACTGGATCATGCCGGCGATGAAATCCTTCGGCTTCAAGCGCGGGGCGTTGCCGCCGCCCTTGCCTTCGGCGACCAGGACGTCGCCGTTGGGCAGTACCAGCAGCTGACGCGGCACCTTCAGATCGGTGGCGATGGCGGTGATGGCATAGCCGTCAGGCACGGTGGGCTTTTGACCGTCCCAGGGCGTGGGCTCGGGAATGGTCATGTTGGGCAACAGGCCGCGCTGCGGCTCGGGCAGGTTCGGGTTCGGGCCGAACTCCTGGCCAGCCGGCGCCGCACCAGCGGTGCCGGCAAGCGCCAAAGCGCAGATGACAGAGGTCGTGGCGAGCGTTTGAATTGTCTTCATGACCGGGCTCCGACGCCGATACGAGAAAAGCCGAGCAGGGCAACCACACAGCCAAGTACGGCCGCGACGATCGACAGGATGAAGCCGCTGGGCATCATGGCCCAGGCATCGCGGGCGTGAATCAGCGCGTTAAGTACGCCGATGGCCGTCACCACGAGCAGTAGCAGCAGGTAGATGGCATAGGCGCCCTTACGATCGGATACAAAGAATCCCAGCAGCGCACAAAGACCGGCCAGTCCGGTGAACAGGGCTCCGCCGATGACCAGCCACGACGCAAACAGGCTCCATTCGATCTGATACGAGGCCATATAGGCGTAGTCGCAAAGGGCAGCGCCTAGAAACAGCGGGAAGGTGGCGCCAAGCAGTAAGGCGTGGAACGGGTGAATCCCGCGCCTGGCCGGTTGTCGTTCTGTCGAGGTCAAGATGAGCTCCTGTGATCAAGCACCCGGCAGACTCGTTCAAACGTTAACGGGCCCGGGGCGCGGGGTTATCGATACGGCAATGCGTACCCGTCAAATATATACAATAACGTCCGGGGCAACGCGTCGCGATGCGTCTATAGCCGTATAGGCCGGTCATGGGAGTCGGGTACAGCCGCCGGCATGAACCGTCCGGCCGGAGGCACGTCGGTACGGCGCTGCTAGACAAACGCATCGCCGCCCATCGTGTCGATCTGTATATTTGATCGGTTTTTTCAGGGAGTGAAGGATCATGTCTATCCCGTCATCCGCCCGACCGGGCGTGATCGTACTGTTCATCGGTACGCTCGTGGGGCTGGTGGCAGCGCTTTACGGGTATTTCGCGCCGTTGACCGGCGTGAACGGCACGCTGGGCGCGCTGCTGGCGATCGTGGTCAGCGTCGTGCTGCTGTTGCTGGGGCTTGCGCTCGCGCGCAGGAGCTCCAAAGGCGCGCGTATCGCTTGGCGCGTGGTCATCCTGATCGGTCTGGCGGGCAATATGTTCGCCGGGGTGCTGTTGCATGAGTGGTGGCTGTGCCTAGGCATGCTCGCGGGCGTGGTTGGGCTGGCTATTGATTGTTTCGGAGCGACGGGCGGAAAAGGACGCGTTTGATCATGTTTTATCGTTTCAAGAGTCTGTGTCTGCCCGGCTTGGCGGGTACTCTCGCCGTCGCCGGCCTGAGCGTTGGCATTGCCAACGGCGCGGCTGCGCAGGACGCGGAGACCGCCAATTCGCCGTCCGGCCCGGCCGCCAACGCCGCCAACGGCATTGACCACCCCAGCCAGCCGATCTGGGATTCGTTTCACGGCCAGCTGAGCGCGCAGAAGTACAGCCCGCTCAAGCAGATCACGGCCGATAACGTCGGCCAACTGGAAAAGGTCTGGTCGATTCATACCGGCGATCTGTCCGACGGCCACGGGGATACCCCGGCCTCGGTGTGGTCGGCCACGCCCGTGTTTGCCAACGACACGTTGTATGTCGGCACGCCGTTCGGGCGCCTGTTTGCCATGAACCCGGGCACCGGCGAGACCCAATGGGTATTCGATACCCATGCGCCTAAAAAAGCGCTGACCCAGCCGGTATTGAAAAATCGCGGCGTGGCTTACTGGCAAGCCGACGAGCCGGTGGCCGGCAAGGCCTGCCAGAAGATCGTCTACATGGGCACGGTGGATGCCAAGCTGTTCGCCATCGACGCCGAAACCGGCAAGAAGTGCCAGAGCTTTGCCGATAACGGCGTGCTCGACGTGAACCAGTGGAATACGGTGCACGACAAGTATCCGCTGTCGTTGCTGCAGCCGCCAACGGTGGTCGACGATCACCTGATCCTGGGCTGGGCTGGCAAGGACTGGGCCTATGAGCAGGCGCCGCCCGGTACGGTCTGGTCGATCAACGCTCGTACCGGCGAGCGCGAGTGGACATTCGAAGCGTTGCCCGATGCGGCCCGCAAGACCTCCGGCACGGCCAACGTCTGGACCCATATGTCGGCGGATGCCGAGCGCGGGCTGGTCTATCTGCCGGTGTCGTCGCCGTCGCCCAACTACTGGGGCGGCAATCGCACCGGCTCGATTCCGCTAGCGACCTCGACCACGGCACTGGACGTGGAAACCGGCAAGGTGGTCTGGTCGCGTCAATGGGTTCACCACGATGTGTGGGACTACGACACGGTGGCCGCGCCCACGCTGATGGACATCACCGTGGACGGCGAGACCATCCCCGCGCTTCTGCAGGCCACCAAGATGGGGTTCCTATTCGCGGTGAACCGCGAGACCGGCGAGGATATCTGGCCGATCGAGGAGCGCCCGGTACCCGGTGGTGATGGCTCTGTGGCCGGCGAGCAGCTCTCGCCCACCCAGCCGTTTCCCACCAAGCCGGCGCCACTGCTGGACCAGTCCAAGAAGCCCGATGTCTGGAAGCTGGCCGATATCGCCGGTGGCGGCTCGTGCACGCGGCTGTGGAATAACCTGGACTATCGCGGCATGTATACCCCGCCCACCACCAAAGGCGAGGGAACGATGACGTTCCCGGGCAGCGCCGCGGCCGTGCAGTGGGGCGGCGTGGCCTTCGACCCGGTCAGCCAGACGGCTATCGTCAACACCTCGCGCATCGTGCAGACCATCAAGCTGTATGACCGCGAGGCGTATGACGCGGCCGACAAGACCTCGGGCAACGAAGCCGGTTTCTCGCCGCAGGCCGGCTCGCCGTATGGCATGCGTCTGGAAGTGGCCCGCAACTGGCTGGGTATGCCGTGCTGGAAGCCGCCTTTCGGCGAGCTGGTGGCCATCGACATGCATACCGGCGACGTGAAATGGCGTCGCCCGGTGGGCGCCTCCCAGCAGTATGGCTTCATCATGCCGGAAGCCTGGGGCTCGCCGACCATCGGCGGCCCGGCGGTAACCGCCGGCGGGGTGATTTTCATCGGCGCCTCGATGGACTCCAAGATGCGTGCCTTCAGCCTGGATAGCGGCGACGAGCTCTGGTCAGACCAAGCCATGGCACCGGTGGTGGCCAACCCGGCGGTCTACGAATATCAGGGCCGGGAGTACGTGGCGTTCGTGGCCGGTGGCAACACCATCCTGAAAGACCAGGTGGGGGATCAGGTGGTGGTCTATGCGCTGCCCGACAAATAAGTCGGTCTAGTATCGATCTATCGCCGCTGCCCGGCGATAGCTCAGCCTGACGAGGACGAGCCGGCCACCGGCTCGTCTTTTTTATGGGCGATATACGCTGCGAGACTCGCGGTCTGTGGGCAGGCACGTCATTCATCTTCGGTGCGCAGCTTCTGCGGTTTAAACTCACGGTTATGACGAATACGCCTGCGCGCATGAAACGCCCGATAGGCGCGGTAGCCGCTCCATCGCTGCCCCTGTGAGCGCTGTGCTAGGGCTGCTGGGCGGATGGATCGCGCTGGGCCTGGCGCTTGATCTGGGCGCCTACGCGCTGCAGCGCCGCTACCTCGCCCAAGCTGTGGCTGACGCCAAGGCCCGGGCTGACGGCTGTCAGCGGGCATGGCAGCGGCTTGTCGAGCGCGTTGGCGATGCCGTGCTCGCGGTTCTCGCCGTGGTGCTGGTCGGAGCAGGCGGCTTGGCGGCGGGCACGCCGAGTGCCTGGCAGGCCGTGAGTTATCTGGCGCTGATGATCATCCTCGATCAGACGTTGCGCGCGCTGCTGTCGGTCGCGACCCGCGCGCCGGCCGGGATGCGGGCTGCTTTCATCGCACAGTTCAAGCGGGTGGCCCAGCCGCTGGCATTGGGCCTGGTGCTTTGGGGCGTGTATGGCGCTGTGCCAAGCGGTTGGGGAGCCGAGTTTTGGCCGCTGGCCTGGGCAGGCAGCTGGCTGGTGCTGGCCGGCGCGTGGCGAGTTTATCGCGGGCGGAGCAAGGCGCGACCACTTTTAGGCCGGCCGTTGGGGGACGGGCCATTGCAGGCGCGCCTTCATGCGTTGGCCCGAACCTGCGGGCGCCCGCAGTGCGCCATCACCGTCGCGGATGAGCCGCCGCTGGCGACCCAGGTGGGGGCACGGGTCGAGGCCGCCGGTCGCGGCGGGCAGATCGTGCTGACACAGGCGCTGGTGGCGCGTTTGACGCCTTCGGCCGTGGTGGCCGTAGTCGCCCATGAATTCGGCCATGCCTGTCTGGGGCATCTGTGGCGCTTCGATGTGATGCGTGCCCTGCTTGTCGCGCTTTATATCTTTGGGCTGGCGACGGCGGTTTTGGCGATTGACCCGCAGGTGTTCGCGCCGGCGCTGCTCTGGTTGATCTATGTCACGCTGGCACCCGTGGCCTGGGTCGTGCGCCCGGCGCTCAACGGCTATCGTCGCGGCTGTGAGTTCGCCGCCGATGCGTTCGCGGCGCGCCACGTCGGACCTAGTCTGCTGGCCGATACCCTGGCGGACCTGTTCTCAGTCAACCCGCACCGGGCGGGGCTGCACCCGTGGTATTGCCGGCTAAACGCCACCCATCCGCCCGATCAGGCCCGGCTTGAGCGGCTGCGTATGCCGCCCGAATCGGACTGTTCTTTTTAACCCCACACCGAATCCGCTTATGCAAATACGTGTTCTGGGATCAGCCGCCGGCGGCGGTTTCCCGCAGTGGAACAGCAATGTTGGCCTGAATCAGGCGCTGCACGAGGGGACCACCCGTGCAGAGGCCCGTACCCAGTCGTCGATTGCCGTGCAGGGCGATAACGGCCGGTGGCTATTGATCAACGCCTCGCCCGATATCCGCCAGCAGATCCTGGCCACCCCGGCGCTACGCGCGGGCCCGGGGGAGCGCGGCATCGGCATCGAGGCCATCTTGTTGATGGACAGCCAGATCGACCACACCACTGGCCTGACGCTCATGCGCGAGGGCGCGCCGCTGGAGATCTACTGTACGCGCCAGGTGCATGAAGACCTGACCACGGGCCTGCCGCTGCTGGGCGTGCTGTCGCATTTCTGCGGCGTGAACTGGCACGAGATCGTGCCCGATGTCGACAACGCCTTCACGATCGCCAACCTGCCGGGCGTGCGCTTCATCGCCGTGGCGTTGTCATCGGCGGCCCCGCCGTATTCGCCGCACCGCACTGACCCGCACCCGGGCGACAACATCGGGCTGGTGATCATTGATGAACACAGCGGGCATCGCGTGTTCTATGCGCCGGGGCTCGGGGCAGTCGACGAACCTCTGGCCGCGCTTATGGCCACCTGCGACACGCTATTGGTGGATGGCACGTTCTTCACCGAAACCGAGATGATCGATCAGGGCGTGGGCGTGAAGACCGCGGCCTCGATGGGGCACCTGCCGCAATCGGGCGAGACCGGCATGCTGGCCCAGCTGGCGCGCTTTCCGGCGGCCCGTTGCATTCTGATTCATATCAACAACACCAACCCGATTCTGGACCCGGATTCGCCCGAACGGGCAGAGGTGGAATCGGCCGGTGTGGAAGTGGCCTACGACGGCATGGAGATTCGCCCATGAGCGCGGCTGAACATACGGCCTGGCCACGGGATGTCTTTGAGGCCAAGCTGCGGGCGCTGGGCGCGCGTTATCACATTCATCATCCCTATCACCGGCTGATGCACGAGGGCCGGGCCACGCCCGCACAGATCCGCGGCTGGGTCGCCAATCGCTATCACTATCAGGTCTCGATTCCGATCAAGGACGCCAACGTGCTGGCCAATTGCCCGGACCCGGCCACGCGCCGGCTCTGGGTACAGCGGATACTGGATCACGACGGCGTAGGCGATGACCCCGGCGGCATCGAGGCCTGGCTGGCGCTGGCCGAGGCCTGCGACATGAATCGCGATCGCGTGGCGGCCGAGACCGACGTCCTGCCCGGCGTGCGCTTTGCCGTGGATGCCTATGTGAATTTTGCTCGCCGCGCCAGCTGGCAGGAGGCTGCCTGTTCCTCGCTGACCGAGCTATTCGCCCCGGAGATCCATCAGCAGCGCCTGACAGGCTGGCCCGATCACTATCCGTGGATTGCCGCAGAGGGCTTGACCTATTTCCGCAAGCGTCTGTCCGAAGCCCGGCGGGCGGGTTCTCACCCGTTAATGCGG
>DCKU01000180.1 GCA_002320455.1 Salinisphaera sp. UBA1666 | reverse complement strand
AGCGCTTGGCGCGGACTCGCACGAAACCTCAACAGGCCCTAGGCATCCGCGGCCGCGGCAATGTTGATGTGAGACAGTGACGCATAAAAAAGCGACGCCGATGAAGCGTCGCTCGTTCACTCGGACTTGGCGGCGCTGCGATCAGTCGAACCGATCGTCTCGAACCTGTACCGCGCCGTCCTCAACGCGTACCGGAAAGGTCTCGACGTCTTCATAGGCGGGCGCGGACAGGGCACGGCCGTTTTTGATACAAAAGCGCGCACCATGACGCGGGCAAATGACTTCATCGCCCTCGACGTCACCGCTGGCCAGCTCGCCGCCGTCGTGGGTGCACATATCTTGAATCGCGTGATATTCACCGTCTTTGTAGAACACGGCGATCATGGTGTCGTCTACATCAACGATACGGCACTGCCCGTCGGAGAGCTCGCCGTCCTTGCATACGTGGGTCCAGTCGGTCATGACGTTAATCCTTTGCGTTGGCGCTGTATCGGGATGAGACGACTTTTAACCGAAGATGCGCTGGATACTGCCCAGCCCGTCAATCAGCGCGTCGACGTCGGCCTGCGTGTTATAGAGCGCAAACGACACACGCGCCGTAGCCGGCACGTCGAAGCGCTCCATCACCGGCATCGCACAGTGGTGACCGGTCCGGATCGCGATGCCCGACTCGTCGAGCAGTGTGCCGATGTCGTGGGCGTGGACGCCTTTCATCACGAACGAAATGATGCCCGCCTTGCCCGGCGCGGTGCCGATGATGCGCAGCCCGTCGATAGCCTCCATGGCCTCGGTGGCGCGCGCGACCAGATCGTGCTCGTAGGCAAAGACCTCGGCCATGTCGAACTGTTCGACGTACTCGATACCCGCGCCCAGGGCTGCTGCCCCGGCGATATTGGGTGTGCCAGCCTCGAACTTGTAGGGGATTTCGTTGTACGTCGTCCCCGAGAACGACACCCGCTCGATCATGTCGCCGCCGCCTTGATAGGGCGGCATGGCCTCGAGCAAGGCACGCTTGCCGTAAAGCGCGCCGAATCCGGTGGGCCCGAACAGCTTGTGCGAGGACATGACATAAAAATCGGCGTCTAACGCCTGTACGTCGACGCGAGCGTGAGCCACCGCCTGGGCGCCGTCGACCAACGTCGTCGCGCCCGCTTCGTGCGCGGCAGCAATCATCTCCTTGACCGGCAGCACCGTGCCCAGGGCGTTGGAGATATGCGAGAACGCCGCGATCTTGGTGCGATCGGACAGTTTGGCGCGGAAATCCTCCAGCGCCACACTGCCGTCGTCCTGAATCGGCACGACGACAATGCTCGCCCCCGTGGCCTCGGCCACCATCTGCCACGGCACGATGTTCGAGTGATGCTCCAGCTCGGTCAGCAGAATCTCGTCGCCCTTGCTTAGCCGCGGACGGCCATAGCAGTTGGCCACGAGATTGATGCCATCGGTGGTCCCGCGGGTGAACACAATCTCGTCACGCGAGGAGGCGTTCAAAAACGCCGCCAGCTTGTCACGCGCGCCTTCGTATTGCGCGGTCGCCCGTTGGGATAGCGTATGGATCGCGCGGTGTACGTTGGCGTTTGCGTGCCGATAATAGGCATCGCTGGCCTCGAGCACGCTTGTCGGCTTCTGCGTGGTAGCCGCATTATCCAGATAGACCAGTCGCTTACCCGAGGGCAAGGCCTCGGCCAGAATCGGAAAGTCAGCGGCCGCGCGCGTCGCATGGAAGGCGGCGCGCGGGCTGTTTGTTTCGCGGTCTAGCGTCGTGGCGTCTGACATGGTCGCTCTCCGAATGGCGCGTGTTACGCCAGGTCGGCGAAGGCTTCACCGCCCGGCAGTTTCTTCAGCATGGCGGCCTCGACATAGCGCTCAATCGAGGCAATGCCGAGCTGCTCGACAAGGGCGTTGGCGAAGCTGTAGGTCAGAATGGCGCGTGCGCCTTCTTCGCTGACCCCACGGCTCTTGAGATAGAACACCGCGTCTTCGTCCAGCTGCCCAACGGTCGAGCCGTGACCGGCGGTCACGTCGTCGGCATAGATTTCCAGCTCGGGCTTGGCATCGACTTCGGCCTTGTCCGACAGCAGCAGGGCATCGCAGGACAGATCCGAATCGGTCTTCTGGGCGTCCTTGCGGATCAGGATACGGCCATTGAACACGCCGCGGCCGTGGCCGGCAGCCACGCCCTTGTAATGCTCACGCGACACGCTGTGCTCGGTGTCGTGGTCGATGGTCGTGTGGTTGTCCATGTGCTGTCGGCCGGTCGGCACGAACACGCCGTTGAGATGGACTTCGGCGTTCTGATCGACAAGCCGGCTGTTGGTGTCTATACGCGCCAGACGGCCACCCAGATCAAAGGCGTGGTTATAAATACGCGAATCGCGACGCTGCTGGCCGAAGAAGGCCGATACGTGATAGCCACGCTCGGACTCCTGCTGCAGGCGAACGCGCGTCATCTGTGCGTTACGGCCCATCAGCGCTTCGGTCACCACGTTAGCGAAATAGGCTTTGTCGCCGAGACCGATGGCGTGCTCGACGATCGTCGCCTGGCTGTTGTCGCCAAAGACATAACGATGCCGGACCTGGGTCATGCGATCGTCATGCGCACCGGATGACACACAGATCACGTGCAGCGGTTTGTCCAGAACCGCACCCGAGGCGGTTTCCACGTAAGCACCGTCGGTAAAGAACGCCGCGTTCATGGCAGCGATGCTGCCGGGTTCATCGTCGATCTCGCGGGCTCGCACGTCTACGCCGTCGTTCTCGCGCAGATGGGCCGCGAACGAGCGCACGGTCACGCCGTCCGGCAGGCCGGATAGGTCCGACAGCGCCTGACTGAAATGGCCGTCAACGAGTACCAGCCTGTGTGCTTCGAAATCCGCGGGCATGAACGCATCGAGTGCGCTCTTGTCGATCGCGGCCGGTTCGTCGCTGATCTCGAAACGACGCTTTTCTACGGCCTGGAGACTGGTGTACTTCCACTGCTCGTCGCGCGTTGTCGGAAACCCGGCGTCGGCGAATCGCTTGAGTTCGGTCGAACGGGTTCGCTTGGAATCGTCACTGCCCGGCAGGTCGCGCTCGACGCGCGAAAACTCGGCCAAGTAGTGATCGATGCTCGGATCGATTTGTTCGGCAGCACTCATGACGTTGCGGCGGCCTCATCGGTTTCGAGATTGGCATAGCCTTCGGCTTCCAGCGTGTCGGCCAGCTCCGGCCCACCGGACCGCACGATCTGGCCCTGGTAGAGCACGTGAATACGATCCGGCACGCAGTGCTCGAGCAGGCGCTTGTAGTGCGTCACCAACACCACCGAGCGCTCGGGCGAGCGCAGGCGATTGATGCCGTCGGAGACGACCTTCAGCGCGTCGATATCCAGACCGGAGTCGGTTTCGTCCAGCACCGCGAGGCTCGGCTCGAGCATCAGCATCTGGAAGATCTCGTTGCGTTTCTTTTCGCCGCCCGAGAAGTCTTCGTTTACGCCGCGCTTGGCCATTTCCATGCTCATGCCGACGTGCCCGATCTTTTCTTGGGCCATCTGCATGAACTCGACGGCATCGATTTCCGGCTCGCCGCGATACTTGCGACGCGCGTTAAGAGCAGCGCGCAGCAGGTAGAGATTGGACACGCCCGGGATCTCGACGGGGTACTGGAAGCCCAGGAACACGCCTTCGCAGGCGCGCTCTTCGGCATCCATCTCGAGCAGTTCTTGGCCCTTGTAGGTCACGCTGCCCTGGGTGACTTCATACTCTTCGCGGCCGGCCAAGATGCTGGCCAGCGTCGACTTGCCCGAGCCGTTGGGGCCCATGATGGCGTGAACCTCGCCATCCGGAATCTCGAGATCGACGCCGCGAAGGATGGGTTTGCCTTCGACCTCGGCGTGCAGATTCTTGATTGAAATCATATTCGTTATCGACTGTTTGAATTAAGACAGGCCCGCATCACGCGATACGGGCCCGACGAAAAGAGCATGAATGGCGGCTGATCAGCCGACGGCGTTTTCCAGCGTGACGTTCAGCAGCTTCTGTGCCTCTACCGCGAACTCCATGGGGAGTTCCTTGAACACGTCCTTGCAGAAGCCGTTGACGATCAGGCTCACCGCGTCCTCTTCCGACAGCCCGCGCTGCTGGCAGTAGAACATCTGGTCTTCACCAATCTTGGAGGTCGTTGCCTCGTGTTCAAGTTTGGCGGTGCTGTTCTTCGACTCGACATAGGGGAACGTGTGGGCGCCGCACTTATCGCCGATGAGCAAGGAGTCGCACTGCGTGAAGTTGCGCGCGTTCGTAGCACTGGGCGCGATTTTTACCAGGCCACGATAAGCCTGCTCGCCGCGTGCGGCAGAAATACCCTTGGCGATGATTGTGGACTTGGTGTTTTTGCCCACGTGAATCATTTTGGTACCCGTGTCGGCCTGTTGCATGCCGCGCGTAACCGCCACGGAATAGAACTCACCGACCGAGTCGTCGCCGTTCAATACACAGCTGGGATACTTCCAGGTGATCGCGGAGCCGGTCTCGACCTGTGTCCAGGAGATCTTCGAGCGATCGCCGCGGCAGTCGCCGCGCTTGGTCACGAAGTTATAAATACCGCCGCGACCGTTTTCATCGCCCGGGTACCAGTTTTGCACCGTCGAGTACTTGATCTCGGCGTCGTCTTCAGCCACCAGCTCGACCACCGCGGCGTGCAGCTGGTTCTCGTCACGCTGCGGCGCGGTGCAGCCTTCTAGGTAAGACACGTGGCTGCCTTTCTCAGCCACGATCAGCGTGCGCTCAAACTGACCGGTGTTTTCCGCGTTGATACGGAAATACGTGGACAGCTCCATCGGGCAGGTCACGCCTTCCGGGATGTACACGAACGACCCGTCGGTGAATACGGCCGAGTTCAGGCAGGCAAAGAAGTTGTCACCGCGCGGCACCACCGTGCCGAGATGCTTCTTCACCAGTTCCGGGTACTCATGAATAGCCTCGGAAATCGAGCAGAAGATCACACCGGCATCGGCCAGCTTCTGCTTGAAGGTCGTTGCCACCGACACGCTGTCGAAGACAGCATCCACGGCGACGTTACTCGAAGCGGCCGGATACTCGGCGCCTTCCACGCCGGCTAGCATCTCCTGCTCGCGCAGCGGAATACCGAGTTTTTCGTACGTCTCGAGCAGCTTGGGATCAACATCGTCCAGGCTCTTCGGCTTATCCTTCGCGGACTTCGGCGCCGAGTAGTAGGAGATTTTCTGAAAATCGATCGGCGGGTAGTGCAGATGCGGCCATTTGGGCATCTTCAGCTGTTTCCACTGACGAAACGCCTCGAGGCGCCAATCCAGCATCCACTGCGGCTCTTCTTTCTTGCCAGAGATGAATCGGATAACGTCTTCATCGAGGCCCGGCGCTACCGTATCCGATTCGAGATCGGTGACGAAGCCAGCCTCGTACTCGCGTTCGGCTACCAGTTGTTCGACATCTTCTTCGTGTGCGGCCATAGCAACTCGAATCGTTCGTTGAAATCGTTGATGCAAGCGAAAGTATAACGCGAATGGTCGGCACCCCGACATCGACGACTTTCGATGCGCCTGATAGTGGGTCTCTATGTCCGCGTTTCAAGGAATAGATAACCACTAATATTCTTGCGTTTATACGCGCCGTCGCGCTTTAATAGATGCTCACAATAATATTTCAGGGAGAACCTGATGCGTAATCTTCTAGGCCTTGGTGTGGTGCTCGGCGCTGGCCTGGCCATGACCGGCTGTTCGCAGATCACCGTCACCTCGGACACCATCGTCAACGGCACGGCCCAGATCGCCGACGCCACGACGAACGCCGTGCAGCAGACCAGCAACGGCACGACCAACGCGTCACGTAGTGCGTTTGCCCAGAACCACGATGCACGTCGCAAGTTCGTCGACTCGCAGTACGACATGCTCAAGAACGAAGCCGCACGCGGCCACGGGGAAGACCTGAACGCTCTGGCATACATGATGCGTGCCGACGACAAGCAGGCCTTCGCCGCTCGCATCCAGCAGAACTATGCGGCGTTGTTTGACGGCCAGCCGACAGCGGATGCGTTCTTGACGCGTCTGTATAGCGTCATGGGCACGCCCAGCGACATGCGCGAGACGTCTCGCGTAGCCCAAAGCTAGTCGCGACTCGTTGTTCTGATAAAAGCCGGCTGCTCGCCTGAGCGCCGGCTTTTTTATGTCTATCGATACAGACTTGCCTATGCCCGCCAAACATCGCTGGGACGTGCTCGCGCCGTTCTATATCGACATCACGGTTGAGCCCGCCGATATCGATCGTTTGAATCACGTTAATAACGCGGCCTATCTAGGGTTCATGGAGCGTGCGGCCTGGGCGCATACCGAGGCTCTTGGGCTGGACTGGGCGACTTACCAGGCATTGGATGCGGCCTGTGTCGTACGCCGGCATGAGGTCGATTATCTGGCGGCCGCGCATCTGGGACAAACCCTGCGGATTGCGACATGGATCGAATCCAACGACGGGCGGTTGGCCATGTGGCGTCGCTTCCAGATCCGCCGCGATCAGGACGGGGCCACGATCTTTCGCGCGGCCACCCAGTACGTGACCGTTACGCTATCCAGCGGTCGACCGTGTCGCATGCCCACCCGATTCGCAGAGGCCTATCGTGTACACGACGGCTGAAACGCGCGTCGGTGGCGGGCGCGTGGTTATTCGGTATTGCCCGGGATGTCGCTGGCTGGCGCGCGCGGCCTGGGTGGCCCAGGAGCTGCTACAGACGTTTGAAGCCACGCTAACCGAGGTCGCGATCGCGCCGGCCGAATCCGGTGTATTTCAGGTCTGGCTGGACGACGAATGTCTCCACGATCGTCGCGAGGTCGGCAGTTTTCCCGAGCCCAAGATTCTCAAGCAGATGATTCGTGATCGTATCGCCCCGACGCGTGATCTGGGCCACTCTGATCGATAAGCCGGCCGCGATTCACAGCCAGCACAGCGCGCAGGTGTTGGGCGCGACGCGGACATAGGCCGCCTGCTCGAATCGACGGGCCAGGGCATGAATCGTGCGGCGGTCATCGCTGGCGATCAGGCGACCGATCTCGACCGGCCACCGCCCGGCCGGATCGATATGTTCGGTCGCCCGTTTTGCCAGCTGATGTGCTGCCAGCGCTGCGTCGAGCCGCGTGCGCTGTGACCGGTTGTGAGCGTCGTGGGCCGGCCGCCCGCTCGGGTTATCTGCGGTGATGATCCAGCCCGATGGCTGGCCGCTCACTCGCCGAATCCAGTCGAGCACGGCCGGCGGTGGCGTGTGATCGATAAAACAGTCGAACGCACGTTCGCCCAGCCAGGCGCGATAGCAGGTGGCCGAAAATGCGGCGTGGAGATATTTGGGCGCGTTCACGGCGTCTATCGTGAGCGCTCTTGCGGACATAAAAAAGCCCGGGCCGATGCCGGCCCGGGCTTAAACGCGCAAGCGCTCGATCAGGCCACGCGGGTGGCCACGCGATCGTCGACGTGCTCGTGGTTCTTCATATCCTCCAGATATTCTTTACTGAAAGCATCGGTCAGGATCGCGTCATAGCGCAGATCGTCGTATTCCTTGACCTGCTTGGCCTCGGCCTCGGTCAACAGCTCTTTCTTAACCGCACTGGCCAGGCGCTCGTCCACGGTCAAGCCGTCGAGCTGACCCTTGGCCACGGCCTTGAAGAACGTGTCATAGAGCGGCTCGACCTGGATGAGCGTGTTGAAGGCATGCTCCATGCGTCCGGTGGCCGAATCCTTGGACTTGCCGAGATAGATATCGGCCGACAGGCGATCACGAAACGCCGAGGGCTCCATGATGAAATCGCCCAAGGCGTTGACGAGTTGGTCGGTCGCGCCTTTATGGCGGCGCCCTGCCGGGAAGACCAGCACGCGCATGAAACCGGCCGCGAAACGGTTGGGGAAGTTGCGCAGGAAGGCGTCGAAGGCTTTTTCGATATTGGCCAGCGATTCCGCCATGACGTAGTGCAGATGGTCCACGTCCTCGGCCGGCTGGCCTTCATCGTGGAAATACTTCAGCGTGGCCGAGGCGAAGTATAGTTCGGAGAGCACGTCGCCCAGACGGGCCGAGAGCAGCTCTTTTCGCTTCAGCTCGCCGCCCATCATGCCCATCGTGACATCGGAAACGATGGCGAGTGCGGCAGAAAAACGCTCCAGTTTGCCGTAATACTGGGCCGCTACGCCGTCGACCGGGGCCTTGGCCAGATACGAGCCGAACAGGCCGAAGGTGAACGAGCGAGCCCCGCGGTTGACCGAGTAGCCGACGTGCGACCAGAGCAGATCGTCGAACTCATCCAGATTGTCGTCTCTAGCGGCTTCCATCTCCGGAAAGACGTAGGGATGACAGCGAATCGCCCCCTGGCCGAAGATCATAAGGCTACGCGTCAGGATGTTGGCGCCCTCGACCGTGATCGCGATCGGGATCGACACATACGAGCTGGACAGATAGTTGCGCGGGCCCTGCTGGATGCCCCGGCCGCCGTGTACGTCCATGGCGTCGTTGACCACGGTACGCATCCACTCGGTCATGTGGTACTTGGCCATGGCCGTGACCACTGACGGCGTGCACTCGTCCACGCCGGAAGCCGTGAGAATACGCGCGGCCTCCATCTTGTAGTTGAGCCCGGAGATACGGGCAGTGGCTTCCTGTACGCCTTCGAACTTGCCGATGGGCATCTTGAACTGGCGGCGGATACGGCCCCAGGCGCCGGTCATGCGGTACGACATCTTCGAGGCCGCCGAGGACAGCGCCGGCAGCGAGATGCCGCGGCCGGCCGACAAGCACTCGACCAGCATCCGCCAGCCGCCTCCGGCGCGCTCGGGGCCGCCGATGATGGCATCCAGCGGTACGAACACGTCGGTGCCGTGGATGGGACCGTTCATGAACGCGCCCGGGAAGTGGCGTTTGCCGATTTCCACGCCCGGCTCGTCGGCCGAGATTAGGGCACAGGTGATGCCGTAATCGGTCTTGTTATCGTCGCCCAGCAGATGATCCGGATCCTGCAGCTTGAACGCCAGACCGATGACCGTGGCCACCGGCGCCAGTGTGATCCAGCGCTTGGAGAAGGTGAGCTTAATGCCCACGGTCTCTTCGCCGTTGTACATGCCGCGGGTGACGATGCCGTAGTCGGGCAGGGCGCCCGCGTCCGAGCCTACTTCGGGGCCGGTCAGGCCAAAGCAGGGGATCTCACTGCCGTCGGCCAGGCCAGGCAGCCATTTGTCTTGCTGCGCCTTGGTGCCGTAGTGGACCAGCAGCTCGCCCGGGCCTAGCGAGTTCGGCACCATCACGGTCACCGCGGTGGTCAAGCTGCGCGAGGCGATCTTGGCCACAATCGTCGATTGCGCCAGCGCTGAAAATCCGAGGCCGCCGTGCTCCTTGGGAATGAGCATGGCAAAGAACTTGTGCTCGCGGATATAGTCCCAGCCTTCCGGCGGAATATCGTGGCGCTCGTTGAGGATTTCCCACTCGTCGAGCATCGAGCACAGCGTGTCGGTCTCGTTATCCAGAAACGAGCGCTCTTCCTCGGTCAGCTGCGTGCGCTTGAAGTTCAGCAGGTACGACCAGTCCGGCTTGCCGCGGAACATCTCGGTTTCCCACCAGGTCGCACCGGCTTCCAGCGCCTCGCGCTCGGTGTCCGACATGGGCGGCAGCACGGCCTTGAAGCCGGCAAACACTTTTTTGGTTACCAGCGACTTACGCAGCGACTCGACGTTGAAGATCACGATTGGCGCGCCGAATACGATGGCGGCGATGAAAAGCCCCAGTGGCCCGATGACGCCGAACACCGCAAGGCCCAGGAAATAGACCACCGTGGCGATACTCCAGCTCACTCGGGAGTAGCCCTTGTAGGCCATGAACCAGATCGCCGCGAGGGCGATCACGACACTCAACAAGACACTCATAGCGTCATCCTCCGTAGAAAAACGGTCACGAGTTGCCCAAACGTGCCGCCTGTCGGGCCCCGGCAGCGGCGGGCACCTGATCGGTCGCGGCAGGGCGGGCATCGGGTGGCAACAGATTGACCATCAAGAACCGCATGTATTCCGCAAACGCCGGGTCATCCGAGGCCGGCCATTCGTCCGGCAGGTCACGCCGTATCTGCAACGAGCCCAGAAACACGGAATAGGTTTGAAGCGCCCAGCGCCGGGCCGCCTCGCGTCCCATGCCGAGCCCGGCGTAACAATCGATGATGAAGTCCAGGCGTCGACGAGAGACGCGTTCGACGTACTCACGCACCAGCGCGGGTTTGGTGGCGCTGGACAGGGCGGTATAGATTCGGCTCGCGCGCTTGGACGTATTCACTTCGATAATCAAGCGCTGGATACGGATCTTCGGATCGGTTTCCTGGGCAACTCGGGCCAGCACATCGTCGGTTTCGCGGGCTTCCCAGCAGTCCAGGGCGGCCGTCAAAAGCGCGTTGCGATTGGCGAAATGCCAATAAAAGCTGCCCTTGGTGACCCCCAGCTCGCGCGCCAGCGGCTCGATCGCCACGCCCTCGATGCCACGTGCTGCAATCGCCGATAGCGCAGCTTCGGCCCAGTCGTTGGCAGATAGAACGTTTTTGGTCTCGCGCGGCATGAAGTCTTCGAAATCGAGCTGTCGACGTATAATCTTTGCGCCATGTCGGTGTGTCAATACGCCGGCGTATGGACAACGGATGCAGGGAGATAAAGCGCTGATGCACGAACCAAGCCGCGCGGATTACGCGCACCTAACGCCAATCAAGGTCAAATGGGGCGAGATGGACTCGCTGGGCCACGTCAATAACACGGTCTATTTTCGATATTCCGAGGACGGGCGCATCGATTATATCCACGGCATCAGCGACGGCGCCGATCATCAGACTAGCGACGGGCCGATTTTGGCCGACCTGCAGTGCAGCTTTCGCGCACAGCTGCGGTTTCCGGCCGATGTCGAGATCGGCACTCGAGTCAAGCGCATCGGCCGTTCGAGCCTGGATATCGAACAGTGTCTGTTCTTGGCCGGTACCGACGACGTGATCGCCGTCTACGCCAACGTGGTGGTCTGGTTTGACTATGGCGCGCAGACGAGCATGCGGGTGCCCGAGACCGTGCGCGAGCGCATACGCGATCTAGAAACGATAGCGCCGGAGGAGTAGCCGGGACGGCGGCGACCGGTCAAACTGGTCGTCCGCCGCCGTATGCCACTCTAGGGCCTGTTGATGTTTCATACGAGTCCGCGCCAAGCGCTGTTTTGCGGCAAGACGAGGCGTAGCGCGCGCTGCGCAGTCATTCTGCGCAAGCGTGCTAGAACGCTGGATTGCCGCAAAACAGCGCTTG